>NZ_BTRL01000005.1:0-208331 GCF_054771475.1 Bacillus sp. MN7755 | reverse complement strand
AATAATCGTAAAGAGGAAAAAAGAGTGAAAATGAGGCTATTCAAAGTAATAGTAATGATTTTTTGTTTTCTAGGTTTTCCGATTGCTCCTAAAATAATGCCTATGTTAGGAAACGTTATTTCTACCATAAGTATATATTTTAAATAATGAGAGTAAAAAAGTAGGATGATAGAAATAAGTATTCAATCATTATAGCAATGACTACGATACAAAGGAATAAATATGAAAAGAGTGTAGTTGTTTTTTCATTATTGTCCTTCTTATAAATCAAATGAATATAAACGATATGCTTTATCCCGCTATTTGCCGGACAGTAAGACCCTCACCTCAAAATTTAGCGACAGCAAAGAAGTTAGGTAGGGTTCAGGCTGTCCGTAAAAGCTCGATTGGTGTGAGCTAATAATCAGTGGGGGTGATAGATCTCTAGAAATATATATTCTAATTTCTTATCCTTCTTGCATATAGTTACAATTATTCTTTTGAATATAACTAAAACACGAACGTTATGAGTGACTAATAAAAAAACATTCGATTATTTATTGACATTGTTTATGAAATATTGTTAATATAGCCATAGAAAGAATAATATATAAGACCTCATATAATCGCGGGGATATGGCCTGCAAGTCTCTACCTAACGACCGTTATTCGTTAGACTATGAGGGAAAGTCACTCGGTATTTTTCTATTCACAAGGGATACGTATGCCTGAGTAGAGCACTTTCTCTCATAGTAAAAGAGAAACTGTTCTATTTCAGGCTTTTTTTATTTGAATCGGGGGGATTCTAATATGAAATCACTAGTTGGAGTCATAATGGGAAGCACGTCAGACTGGGAAACAATGAAATATGCTTGTGACATTTTAGATGAATTAAATATACCGTATGAGAAAAAAGTTGTATCCGCTCATCGGACTCCGGATTATATGTTTGAATATGCAGAGACGGCTCGTGAACGTGGATTGAAAGTTATTATTGCTGGAGCTGGTGGAGCAGCGCATTTACCAGGAATGGTTGCTGCGAAGACGAATCTTCCTGTAATCGGAGTTCCAGTTCAATCAAAAGCGTTAAACGGCTTAGATTCATTATTATCTATCGTCCAAATGCCAGGAGGGGTTCCAGTTGCAACTGTTGCAATTGGTAAGGCTGGTTCAACAAATGCTGGTTTACTTGCTGCACAAATACTTGGATCATTCCATGATGACATACATGATGCATTAGAATTGAGAAGAGAAGCAATTGAAAAAGATGTGCGCGAAGGTAGTGAGCTAGTATGACGAGAATCATTTTACCTGGAAAAACAATCGGTATTATTGGAGGCGGCCAGCTAGGAAGAATGATGGCATTGGCAGCTAAGGAGATGGGATATAAAATTGCTGTTTTAGATCCTACAAAACATTCACCATGTGCACAAGTTGCTGATATTGAAATTGTTGCATCATATGACGATTTAAAAGCAATTCAGCATTTAGCAGAGATCAGTGATGTTGTCACATATGAATTTGAGAATATTGATTATAGATGTTTACAATGGCTTGAAAAACATGCTTACTTACCGCAAGGCAGTCAGTTGTTAAGTAAAACGCAAAATCGTTTTACCGAAAAGAATGCAATTGAAAACGCGGGACTACCAGTAGCAACGTATAGATTGGTCCAAACTCAAGAGCAGCTTACTGAAGCAATCACCGAGTTATCATATCCTTCCGTCTTAAAAACAACGACAGGTGGATATGACGGGAAAGGGCAAGTTGTTTTAAGAAGTGAAGCTGACGTTGATAAAGCACGAAAGCTTGCGAATGCAGCAGAATGTATTTTAGAGAAATGGGTGCCTTTTGAAAAAGAAGTATCAGTTATTGTAATTCGTAGTGTAAGTGGTGAAACGAAAGTATTTCCGGTAGCAGAAAATATTCATGTAAATAACATTTTGCATGAATCTATTGTTCCAGCTCGCATTACAGAAGAACTTTCTCAAAAAGCAATTGCTTATGCAAGGGTGCTCGCGGATGAACTAGAACTTGTGGGAACACTAGCGGTAGAGATGTTTGCTACAGCTGATGGTGAGATTTATATTAATGAATTAGCACCAAGACCTCACAATTCAGGACACTATACACAGGATGCATGTGAAACGAGTCAATTTGGTCAACATATTCGAGCGATCTGTAATTTACCTCTTGGAGAAACAAATTTGTTAAAACCAGTTGTCATGGTAAACATTTTAGGCGAACATATAGAAGGGGTCCTAAGACAAGTGAATAGATTAACCGGGTGCTATTTACACTTGTATGGAAAAGAAGAAGCAAAAGCGCAGCGGAAAATGGGGCATGTTAATATTTTAAATGATAATATTGAAGTCGCTCTAGAAAAAGCGAAGAGTTTGCATATTTGGGACCATCAAGAACAACTGTTGGAGGGAAAAAGATGATTAGTCGTTATACACGCCCAGAAATGGGTGCAATTTGGACGGAAGAGAACAAATTTAAAGCGTGGTTAGAGGTTGAGATTTTAGCTTGTGAAGCATGGGCTGAGCTTGGCGATATTCCAAAAGAAGATGTTAAAAAAATTCGTGAGCATGCATCATTTGATATTGATCGTATTTATGAAATTGAAAAAGAGACACGTCATGACGTAGTTGCATTTACTCGTGCTGTATCAGAAACACCAGCATTAGGTGAAGAACGTAAATGGGTTCATTACGGTTTAACATCTACAGACGTAGTAGATACAGCGTTATCTTACATCTTAAAACAAGCGAATGAAATCATATTAAAAGACTTAGAAAACTTTGTAAGCATTTTAGCTAACAAAGCGAAAGAGCATAAATACACGATCATGATGGGAAGAACACATGGTGTTCATGCAGAACCAACAACATTTGGTTTAAAACTTGGTCTTTGGTATGAAGAAATGAAACGTAACGTAGAGCGTTTCAAACAAGCTGCAGATACTGTTCGCGTTGGTAAACTATCTGGTGCGGTTGGTACATACGCGAATATTGATCCATTCGTAGAAAAATTTGTTTGCGAAAACTTAGGATTAGAAGCAGCGCCAATTTCAACACAAACATTGCAACGTGATCGCCATGCTCATTACATGTCAACACTTGCATTAATCGCAACATCTATCGAAAAGATGGCAGTTGAGATTCGTGGTTTACAAAAGAGTGAAACACGCGAAGTGGAAGAAGCTTTCGCAAAAGGTCAAAAAGGTTCTTCTGCAATGCCACATAAACGTAATCCAATTGGATCTGAAAATATGACTGGTTTAGCTCGTGTTATCCGCGGTTATATGATGACAGCTTATGAGAATGTTCCATTATGGCATGAGCGTGATATTTCGCACTCTTCGGCAGAACGCGTAATTTTACCAGATGCTACAATCGCGTTAAATTACATGTTAAATCGCTTTGGTAATATCGTTAAAAACTTAACTGTATACCCAGAGAATATGAAACGCAATATGACAAGAACATACGGCTTAATTTATTCTCAACGAGTAATGCTTACGTTAATCGACAAAGGTATGGTACGTGAAGAAGCTTACGATATCGTACAGCCTAAAGCGATGGAAGCTTGGGAAACACAAGTACAATTTAAAGAACTTGTAGAAGCTGATGAGCGTATCACAAGCAAATTAACACAAGAAGAAATTAATGAATGCTTCAACTATGAGCATCATATGCAACACGTTGATACAATCTTTGAACGCCTTGGATTAAACGAAGCGTAAAATTTCATATGGCACAGAATAGAGTCATTCTGTGCCATTCTTTATAAAAACATTATTCACATTTTTCAAACTACAGGGGGCTTGCGAAATGCAAAAGCTAGAATTGCTGTATGAAGGTAAGGCAAAAAGAATTTATCGTACAGAATCAGCAGATATGGTTTGGGTAGAGTACAAAGATAGTGCGACTGCTTTCAATGGGGAGAAAAAAGAGACGATTACAGGAAAAGGTCGTTTGAACAATGAGATTACAACTTTATTGTTCAGAAAGTTACAAGAAGTAGGAATTAAAACACACTTTGTTGAGAAGTTATCTGATACAGAACAACTTGTTAAAAAAGTGAGTATTATTCCTTTAGAAGTTGTCACTAGAAATGTAATTGCAGGAAGTCTTTCAAAACGATTAGGAATGGAAGAGGGAACTGTACTTGCAGAACCAATCGTAGAATTTTACTTCAAAGATGATGATTTAGGAGATCCGCTTGTAACGGAAGATCATATTCGTGTATTAAACGTTGCATCGCCAGAGCAAGTAAGCGTATTACGAGATATGGCTCTACAAATCAATCAAGTGTTGATTGATCATTTCGCAAGCTGTCGTGTAAGGTTAGTAGATTTTAAATTAGAGTTTGGTGTAACCGATGAAGGAGAAATCATTTTAGCAGATGAAATTTCACCAGATACTTGCCGTTTATGGGATGAAACGAGCAATGAAAAGTTTGATAAAGACGTATTCCGTCGCGGTCTTGGAAATTTAACAGATGCTTATGAAGAGATTTTAAAACGTTTAGGGGGAATTTCACATGTATAAAGTTAAGGTATATGTAACATTAAGAGAAAGCGTATTAGATCCACAAGGAACAGCGGTAAAAGGCGCACTTCATAGTCTTTCATTTACAGAAGTACAAGACGTTCGAATCGGAAAGTACATGGAACTAACAATTGATAAATCAGTATCTGATCTTGATACAAAGGTAAAGGAAATGTGTGAAAAACTATTAGCAAACGTTGTAATGGAAGACTTCCGTTATGAAGTTGAGGAGGTTGTCGCACAGTGAAATTTGCAGTAATAGTATTTCCAGGTTCGAACTGTGATGTCGATATGTTCCATGCAATTAAAGATGAGCTTGGCGAAGAAGTAGATTACGTTTGGCACGATACAGAAAATTTAGATGAATATGATGCAATTTTATTACCAGGTGGATTCTCTTACGGTGACTACTTACGCTGCGGTGCTATTTCTCGCTTTGCGAATGCAATGAAAGCAGTGCAAAAAGCTGCTGAGCAAGGAAAGCCGATTTTAGGCGTATGTAATGGATTCCAGATTCTTGTTGAATCAGGATTACTACCAGGGGCATTAATGAGAAACGAAAACTTAAAATTTATGTGCCGCACTGTTCAGTTGCGTGTTGAAAATAATGAAACGATGTTTACATCACAATATGAAAAAGATGAAGTAATCAATATTCCAATCGCACATGGTGAGGGGAATTACTATTGTGATGAAGAAACTCTTAAAAGATTAGAAGAGAATAATCAAATTGCATTCCGTTACGTAGAAAATCCGAACGGTAGCGTATCAGATATTGCTGGTATTGTAAACGAAAAAGGAAATGTACTTGGTATGATGCCACACCCAGAGCGTGCTGTAGATGAATTACTTGGCGGTGCTGAAGGGTTAAAAGTCTTTCAATCTATCTTAAAACAGTGGAGGGAAACATATGTCGTTAATGCTTGAACCAAATCCAACACAAATTAAAGAAGAGCGCATATATGCGGAAATGGGGCTAACAGACGAAGAGTTTGCCATGGTTGAAAAGATTTTAGGCCGTCTGCCAAATTATACAGAAACAGGATTATTCTCTGTTATGTGGTCTGAACATTGTAGTTATAAAAATTCAAAACCAGTGCTTCGAAAATTCCCAACAACAGGTGAGCGTGTTCTGCAAGGGCCTGGGGAAGGTGCTGGAATTGTAGACATCGGTGATAATCAAGCGGTTGTATTTAAAATGGAAAGCCATAACCATCCTTCAGCTATTGAACCATATCAAGGAGCAGCAACAGGCGTGGGTGGTATTATCCGTGACGTATTCTCTATGGGAGCGCGTCCAGTAGCTCTATTAAACTCACTTCGATTTGGGGAATTACAATCACCACGTGTGAAATATTTATTCGAAGAAGTAGTAGCAGGGATTGCAGGATACGGTAACTGTATCGGTATTCCGACTGTTGGCGGCGAAGTACAATTTGATCCATGTTATGAAGGAAATCCACTTGTAAATGCAATGTGTGTAGGCTTAATTAACCACGAAGACATTAAAAAAGGGCAGGCACACGGAGCTGGAAATACGGTAATGTACGTAGGAGCATCTACTGGTCGTGACGGTATTCACGGTGCAACATTTGCATCTGAAGAACTATCTGAAAGCTCGGAAGCGAAGCGTCCAGCAGTTCAAGTAGGGGATCCATTTATGGAGAAACTTCTTATTGAAGCTTGCTTAGAACTTATTCAGTCGGACGCACTTGTTGGAATTCAAGATATGGGAGCTGCCGGTTTAACTTCATCTTCTGCAGAAATGGCGAGTAAAGCAGGTATGGGTATTGAAATGTACTTAGATGATGTACCACAGCGTGAAACAGGAATGACTCCATATGAAATGATGCTATCTGAATCACAAGAGCGTATGCTAATCGTTGTGAAAAAAGGTAGAGAACAAGAAATAGTAGATTTATTTGAGAAGTATGGCCTTGCAGCAGTTACGATGGGGAAAGTAACAGAAGATAAAATGCTTCGTTTATTCCATAAAGGTGAAAAGGTAGCGGAAGTGCCAGCAGATGCTTTAGCAGAAGAAGCACCAATTTATTATAAGCCATCAAAAGAAGCGGCATACTTTGCTGAATTCCAAGCAATGAAAATGGAAACGCCAAAAGTAGAAGATTATAAAGAAACGTTATTTGCTTTATTACAGCAACCAACCATTGCAAGTAAAGAGTGGGTTTATGATCAATATGATTATCAAGTACGCACAAGCACAGTTGTTACACCAGGTTCAGATGCAGCAGTTGTACGTGTACGCGGTACAGAAAAAGGATTAGCGATGACGACAGATTGTAACTCTCGCTATATTTACTTAGATCCAGAAATGGGCGGTAAAATTGCAGTAGCAGAGGCAGCTCGTAATATCGTATGTTCTGGCGGAGAGCCACTTGCAATTACAGATTGCTTAAACTTTGGTAACCCAGAAAAACCAGAGATCTTCTGGCAAATTGAGAAATCAGTAGATGGTATGAGTGAAGCTTGTCGTACATTACAAACGCCAGTTATCGGCGGAAACGTATCGATGTATAACGAGCGTAGTGGGGAAGCGGTATATCCAACACCGACTGTTGGGATGGTCGGTCTTGTACATGACTTAAAACACGTAACAACACAAGAGTTTAAGCAAGCTGGTGATTTAGTTTATGTAATCGGTGAGACGAAAGCTGAGTTTGGTGGAAGTGAATTACAGAAAATGATTCACGGCAAAATTTTCGGTCAATCACCAAGCATCGATTTAGATGTAGAATTAAAACGCCAAAAACAAGTATTAGAAGCAATTCAAGCTGGCCTTATTCAATCAGCACATGATGTTGCTGAAGGTGGTTTAGCAGTTGCAATTTCTGAAAGTGCAATTGGTGCTAACGGCTTAGGTGCTACTGTGAAATTAGTTGGAGAAGCAACAGCTGCATTATTTGCTGAATCACAATCTCGCTTCGTTTTAACTGTAAAACGTGAAAATAAAGAAGCATTCGAGAAAGCGGTAGAAGCAATTCAAGTTGGAGAAGTGACAAATACAAATGAAGTAACAATTCATAATGAAGAGAATGAAGTATTGCTTACAGCAAATGTAGATGAAATGAGAAAGGCTTGGAAAGGGGCAATCCCATGCTTGCTGAAATAAAGGGGTTAAATGAAGAATGTGGCGTCTTTGGAATTTGGGGGCATGAAAATGCGGCACAAGTTTCATACTACGGATTGCACAGTTTACAGCACCGTGGGCAAGAAGGCGCAGGCATTGTCGTAAATAATGGGGAAAAAATCGTCGGTCACAAGGGGTTAGGTTTAATATCGGAAGTGTTTTCAAGAGGTGAGCTAGAAGGATTGAACGGAAAATCAGCAATCGGACACGTACGATACGCGACGGCTGGTGGAAGTGAAGTAGCTAACGTTCAACCATTATTATTCCGTTTTTCTGATCATAGTATGGCATTAGCTCATAACGGAAATTTAATTAATGCAAAAATGCTTCGCCGCGAATTAGAGGCAGAGGGAAGTATTTTTCAAACGAGTTCAGATACAGAAGTACTTTTACATCTTATTAAGCGTAGTACGAAAGATTCTTTAATTGAAAGTGTAAAAGAGGCACTAAATAAAGTGAAAGGTGCGTTTGCATACCTTTTACTAACTGGAAATGAAATGATTGTTGCGCTAGATCCAAATGGGTTCCGTCCTCTTTCAATTGGAAAGATGGGTGATGCTTACGTTGTAGCATCAGAAACATGTGCTTTCGATGTAGTAGGTGCAACATACATTCGTGATGTAGAACCGGGTGAATTACTTATCATCAATGATGAAGGAATTCACGTAGATCGTTTTACAAATGAAGTAGATCATGCAATTTGTAGTATGGAGTACATTTACTTTGCACGTCCGGATTCTAATATTGCAGGTATTAACGTCCATGCAGCACGTAAAAACATGGGGAAACGTTTGGCGGCAGAAGCTCCTATTGAAGCTGATGTTGTTACTGGTGTGCCAGACTCTAGTATTTCAGCAGCAATTGGTTATGCGGAGGCGACAGGTATTCCGTATGAGTTAGGACTAATTAAAAATCGTTACGTTGGACGTACGTTTATTCAACCTTCTCAAGAACTGCGAGAGCAAGGGGTTAAGATGAAACTTTCAGCAGTAAGAGGTGTAGTTGAAGGAAAACGAGTTGTTATGATTGACGATTCTATCGTAAGAGGAACAACAAGTAAACGAATTGTTCGTATGCTTCGCGAGGCTGGAGCGACAGAAGTCCACGTAAGAATTGCGTCACCACCTCTGAAATATCCATGCTTCTATGGCATTGATATTCAAACGAGAAAAGAATTAATTGCAGCAAATCATACAGTAGAAGAAATTCGTGAAATAATCGGTGCAGATTCATTAACATTTTTAAGCGAAGATGGATTAGTAGATGCAATTGGACGTCCATATGAAGGGAAATATGGCGGTCTATGTATGGCTTACTTCAATGGAGACTATCCAACAGCACTTTATGATTATGAGCAAGAGCTTTTAGAAAGTATGAAATAAGAAGAAAAAAGCTTCTACTTCTTTTGAGGTAGAAGCTAGCTTCTTTCTTAAAACGGCCAGCCCTAGATAGGGAGAAATTAAAAGACGAGGTGTAGATAACGATGGCGAATGCATATAAGCAAGCGGGAGTAGATATTGAAGCTGGATATGAAGCGGTATCTCGCATGAAAAAACACGTACAAACAACTATGAGAAAAGAAGTACTAGGCGGTTTAGGCGGTTTTGGAGGTATGTTTGATCTATCAAAATTTGCATTAGAAGAACCTGTATTAGTATCTGGAACAGATGGTGTGGGAACGAAATTGATGCTCGCTTTTATGGCAGATAAACATGACACAATTGGTATTGATGCAGTAGCAATGTGTGTAAATGATATTGTTGTCCAAGGAGCAGAGCCGCTTTTCTTCCTTGATTATATTGCTTGTGGTAAAGCTGAACCTAGTAAAATTGAAAACATCGTCAAAGGTATATCAGAGGGCTGTCGCCAAGCAGGTTGTGCATTAATTGGTGGAGAAACAGCTGAAATGCCAGGAATGTATTCTACAGAAGAGTATGATTTAGCTGGCTTTACAGTTGGAATTGTTGATAAAAAGAAAATTGTAACAGGTGAAAAGATTGAAGCTGGTCACGTATTAATAGGCTTAGCATCTAGTGGTATTCATAGTAACGGTTATTCTTTAGTAAGAAAAGTATTGCTAGAAGATGGAGAACTATCTTTAGATCGTATTTACGGACGCTTAGAACTACCTCTCGGTGAAGAATTATTAAAACCAACGAAAATTTATGTCAAACCTATTTTAGAACTATTGAAGAAATATGAAGTATACGGTATGGCGCATATTACAGGTGGCGGATTCATTGAGAATATTCCACGTATGTTACCAGAAGGAATCGGTGCAGAAATTGAATTAGGATCTTGGCAAATTCAACCGATCTTCAGTTTACTTCAAGAAGTGGGAAAACTAGAAGAGAAAGAAATGTTCAATATTTTTAACATGGGTATTGGTATGGTAGTAGCAGTGAAGGAAGAAGAAGCAAAAGATATTGTTCGTCTTCTTGAAGAGCAAGGGGAAACAGCTCGTATTATTGGACGTACTGTACAAGGGGCTGGCGTTACCTTTAACGGGGGCACAGAACTATGAGTAGATTAGCAGTTTTTGCTTCTGGAAGCGGATCTAACTTTCAATCTCTCGTTAATGCAGTAGAAGAGAAAAGATTGGATGCAGAAATTAGTTTATTAGTATGTGATAAACCAGAAGCACGTGCTGTTGGTCGGGCGCATTATCATCATATTCCATGCTTCGCCTTTTCAGCGAAAGCATATGAGTCAAAAGAAGTGTTTGAAACAGAGATATTAAAGAAGCTAGAAGAATATAAAATTGATTATGTTATTTTAGCTGGATATATGCGTTTAATTGGGCCAACGTTACTAGAAGCATACGGCGGGAAGATTATTAATATTCATCCATCACTACTACCGAGTTTTCCAGGTAAAGATGCTGTTGGTCAAGCGTTAGAAGCAGGTGTGAAAATAACTGGAGTAACAATTCATTATGTAGATGCAGGTATGGATACAGGACCAATTATTGCGCAAGAAGCAGTAGTTGTTTCTGAAGGGGATACGAGAGAAAGCTTACAAAAGAAAATTCAACAAGTTGAACATAAATTATACGTAAATACAGTGAATCAAATTGTTCAATCTGTGAAAGAACCAACTGTTAACTAACATACAACCAGGGGTGAAGGATCAATGAAAAAGCGTGCATTAGTAAGTGTTTCAGATAAAACAGGAGTAGTAGAATTTGTTAAAGGTTTACTAGAACAAGGGATCGAAGTTATATCAACAGGTGGTACGAAAAAATTACTAGAAGAAAACGGCTTACAAGTAATCGGTATTTCTGAAGTAACTGGGTTCCCAGAAATTATGGACGGTCGTGTGAAAACATTACATCCAAATATCCATGGTGGTCTATTAGCAGTTCGCGATAATGAAACACATGTAGCGCAAATGAATGAATTAGGTATTCAACCAATTGACTTTGTTGTTGTTAACTTATACCCATTTAAAGAAACAATCGCTAAGCCTGATGTAACATTTGCTGATGCAATTGAAAATATTGATATCGGTGGCCCGACAATGATTCGCTCTGCAGCGAAAAATCATAAGTTTGTGTCTGTAATTGTAGATCCAGTAGATTATGATGTTGTATTAGCAGAACTGAAAGAGAACGGTGAAGTAACAGATGAAACGAAACGTAAATTAGCAGCGAAGGTATTCCGTCATACAGCAGCATATGATGCGCTAATTTCTAATTACTTAACAGAGCAAATGGGTGAAGAAAGTCCTGAAACATTAACTGTGACATTTGAGAAAAAACAAGACTTACGCTATGGAGAAAATCCACATCAAAAAGCGACTTTCTATAAAGCACCATTCGCAGCAACTTCTTCTGTTGCATATGCGGAACAATTACATGGTAAAGAATTATCTTATAACAATATCAATGATGCAGACGCAGCGCTTAGTATCGTAAAAGAATTTACAGAGCCAGCAGTAGTAGCGGTAAAACATATGAATCCATGTGGTGTTGGAGTAGGTACTGATATTCATGAAGCATACACACGCGCTTATGAAGCGGATCCAGTATCAATCTTTGGAGGAATTATTGCAGCGAATCGTGAAATCGACAAAGCTACAGCTGAAAAGTTACATGAAATTTTCTTAGAAATTATTATTGCACCTTCTTTCTCAAAAGAAGCTTTAGAAGTGTTGCAAGGTAAGAAAAACTTACGTTTACTAACTGTAAATATTGAAAAAGCGACAAGTGCGAGCAAAAAACTAACTTCTGTACAAGGTGGTCTTCTTGTTCAAGAGGAAGATACGTTATCATTAGATGAAAGTACAATTTCAATTCCGACGAAACGTGAACCGTCAGAGCAAGAGTGGAAAGATTTAAAACTAGCTTGGAAAGTTGTAAAACATGTGAAATCAAACGCAATTGTTTTAGCGAATGATAACATGACAGTTGGTGTAGGTGCAGGACAGATGAACCGCGTAGGTTCTGCAAAAATCGCAATTACACAAGCTGGCGAAAAAGCACAAGGTAGCGCACTTGCATCTGATGCTTTCTTCCCAATGCCAGATACAGTAGAAGAAGCAGCAAAAGCTGGTATTACAGCAATTATCCAACCAGGTGGATCAATTCGTGATGAGGATTCTATTAAAGTGGCAGATAAGTATGGGATTGCGATGGTGTTCACTGGCGTACGTCATTTCAAACATTAATAGAGTAATTTTAGAAGAAACAAACTAGGAGCATAGCTTCTAGTTTGTACTTATTTAAATATTGGGGGATGAAATATGAATGTTTTAGTAATCGGCCGCGGTGGGCGTGAGCATGCTTTAGCTTGGAAATTTGCACAGTCTGAAAAGGTAGAAAAAGTGTATGTAGCACCAGGTAATGAAGGTATGCGAGATGTTGCAACACCTGTTGATATTGATGAAAATGATTTTGATACATTGGTCTTATTTGCAAAAGAGAATAATGTTGAGTTAACTTTCGTTGGACCAGAAATTCCGCTTATGAATGGAATTGTTGATCGTTTTAAAGAAGAGGGACTTCGCGTATTTGGTCCGAATAAAGCGGCTGCTGTTATTGAAGGTAGTAAAGCTTTTACTAAAGAATTGATGAAAAAATATAATATTCCAACTGCGGCGTACGAAACTTTTACAGACTATGAAGAAGCAGTACAGTACATTGAAAAAGTTGGTGCACCAATTGTTATTAAGGCAGACGGCTTAGCGGCTGGTAAAGGTGTAACGGTAGCGATGACGCTTGAAGAAGCATTACAGGCTGTGAAAGAAATGCTACAAGATGTAAAGTTCGGTGAAGCAAGTAAGAAGGTCGTTATTGAAGAGTTTTTAGATGGACAAGAATTTTCATTAATGGCATTTGTGAATGGAACAACTGTGCATCCGATGGTAATTGCGCAAGATCATAAACGAGCTTTTGATGGTGATAAAGGTCCGAATACAGGCGGAATGGGTGCGTATTCCCCAGTACCACAAATTCCGGAATCAGCAGTTCAAGAGGCGATAAAAACGGTATTACATCCAACTGCTAAGGCGATGATTGCAGAAAACCGTTCGTTTACAGGTATTTTATACGCAGGTCTTATTTTAACAAATGATGGTCCAAAGGTAATTGAGTTTAATGCTCGCTTTGGTGATCCTGAAACGGAAGTTGTATTACCTCGCTTAGAAAATGATTTAGTTGATGTATGTAACGCTGTATTAGATGAGAGTGAACTAACGTTACAATGGTCAGAAGAAGCAGTTATTGGTGTTGTACTTGCTTCGAAAGGATACCCAGAAGCATATAAAAAAGGTGATATTATTAGCGGACTAGATGCATTGCAAGATGTGATTGTTTTCCATGCGGGTACAGCGATGAAGCATGGGGACTTTGTAACAAACGGTGGCCGTGTACTATTTGTTGCTTGTAAGGCGAATAGTTTACAAGAAGCGAAAGATAAGGTGTATAAAGAAATTGGTAAAATTGAGAGTGATGGTCTATTTTACCGAGGTGATATAGGGTATCGCGCCATTGGGCATGAGATGACGAGAAATTAATATGTGAAAAATCCCGCTGAGAAATCAGCGGGATTTTTATGCATCTTTATCCTTTTTCAATTTACCTTTTTGCTTTGCCATTTCTCGAAGTAAATACTCGATGTGTGCATTGACGCTACGAAACTCATCATTCGCCCATTTTTCGATGACTGCATGTAATTCAGGATCAATACGTAATGGAAAGCTTTTCTTTTTAGCCATAATGATTTACAGCCTTTTAGTATAGGCTTCCTGTATTAATAACTGGTTGCGCACCTTTATCTGAAACGATGGCAACTAATAAGTTGTTCACCATACTCGCTTTACGCTCGTCATCGAGTTCCAGTACGCCTTCCTCATCTAACATATGGATTGAATCTTTCGCCATCTTCACAGCACCTTCAACAATTTCTTTTCTAGCAGCTAATACTGCTTTTGCTTGTTGACGTTGTAGCATTGCATGGGCAATTTCTGTTGCATAAGCTAAATGTGTTAAACGAGTTTCTAATACTTCTACGCCAGCGATTTCAAGGCGCGCCTCTAACTCGCGTTTTAATTCTTCGGAGATTTCTTCAGTATTTCCGCGTAACGTGATGCAAGTTTCATCTTGGAAATTGTCATAAGGATATTTTGTTGCGACGTGGCGGATTGCTGTTTCACTTTGAATTTCTACAAATCGATCGTAATGTTCAACACCGAACATTGCTTTTGCAGAATCAACAACTTTATATACGATGACGGCTGCAATTTCAATCGGATTTCCCTCAACATCGTTTACTTTTAATTTCTTACTATTAAAATTTTCAACACGCAACGATACAGTTTGACGGAATGCGAATGGAATCGTTAAAAATAAACCGTTTTGACGAATTGTTCCTAAATAATTACCGAAAAACGTAATGACTTTCGCTTGATTTGGTTGAACAATACCAATACCTGTAGCGATAACTACTGCTAAAAGAAGTGTGACTGCTGCTACTATGAAAATTTCTTGTACAAGGAAAAATACACCGATAGCGGCTAAAATTAAAATCCCGATAATACCGAGAAAACCATTTACATAAAAAACTTGTTTTTCTTTCATATGATCGCCTCCTGATATAAAAATGATATCACTTTTATATCATTTTAAGCAAGGGGTTTACACCTAATTTTCTGAATTTTATTGATTAGGTATCTCTTATGTACATTTTAAGATTAAAAACAAGAATGTACGTTCTGTTTTATGGTAAAATAAAGAAGACTTAACCGCCCACTGCAGCAGCTAAGTCCCTTTGAGAGCATCTTGCATCGTGACAAATGATTCAAAGCGGTTTTGCCAGGATTATATCTTCAATCGCTGACTCAATCTCTTTGTCAGAAGCGTCATAACTTCCATTTGACTTTGGTTTGTCGTGACTGGAAGTTTGATTCACTTCTTCTTTAGTATGTCCCTTTTCGGCAAAATTCATGCTAGGCATTTTAAATGCCCCCATATTCATGTATTTTCCGAATTTCCACATTTCAACAACAGGGCAGAAACGAACAATTCCCTCTGCAACTTTCATTGCACCAATCCATAGCAAGACGTTAGACCAAGTGCACCAAGGTTTGCGTACGAGTTTAGTTGCACTACAACCGAAGAGGACAAGTCCGAGTGTAATTCGAATTAGGGCATTTATTGTACCGATATTTTGCTTCATTAGAAAAACACTCCTTTTTATGAAAGTTGAAATAGATAATACTATTTCTTTTATTAGTATCCCGTTTGATTTTTGGGATATGTAATCCAACATTTGACGTGGAAAAAGATGTTGGAATGTGCGTGTGTGTAAGTAGCTTTTTTTGTTATAATGAAAGAATGCATAAAAGGAACTTCAAAATTAAATCCTCTCGTTTAAAAAATATGGAAGAGGTAATTCCAAACTTAATTCTCCGTTTTAAAACAATAATGATGAAAATAAACTGTTATTTTGAACAGAAATATATAACTCGAGAAAAGAAAGGGTGTTTTCATGTACGATATTTCCGGGTGGAAACATGTATTTAAGCTTGATCCAAATAAGGAGTTAAGTGATGAACATTTAGAGATGATTTGTGAGTCTGGAACAGATGCTGTTATTGTAGGCGGAAGTGATGGAGTGACAATTGATAATGTACTACACATGCTAGTTAGCATTCGTAGATATGCAGTTCCTTGTGTATTAGAGGTTTCTGATGTGGAAGCAATTACACCAGGATTTGATTTTTATTATATCCCAAGCGTTTTAAATAGCCGAAAGGTGGAATGGGTAACAGGTGTTCATCATGAGGCTTTGAAAGAATTTGGGGATATTATGGACTGGGACGAAATTTTCATGGAAGGATATTGTGTTTTAAATCCTGAAGCGAAAGTAGCCCAGCTTACAGATGCGAAATGTGATGTAACAGAGGATGATGTGATTGCATACGCGCGTTTAGCAGATAAGCTATTACGTTTACCGATATTTTATTTAGAATATAGCGGTACGTATGGCGACATTGAACTTGTTAAAAATGTAAAAGCAGAATTAAAACAAGCGAAGTTGTATTATGGCGGCGGTATTTCTAATGCAGAGCAAGCGAAAGAAATGGCGCAGTATGCTGATACAGTAGTTGTTGGAAATATTATTTATGATGATATAAAAGCAGCGTTAAAAACAGTTAAAGCAGTAAAAGGAGAGTAGGTGCAGGCGTATATGAGTACAACAGATAGGTTATTAAATGGTTTAAATCCGCAACAACAAAAAGCAGTACAAACAACAAATGGACCACTTCTATTAATGGCAGGTGCAGGTAGTGGTAAAACACGTGTGTTAACACATCGTATTGCGTATTTACTTGGTGAAAAAGGTGTAGCACCATGGAATGTACTAGCTATTACCTTTACAAATAAAGCAGCTCGTGAAATGCGCGAGCGTATTGATACACTTGTCGGACCAGAAGCAGAAGATATTTGGATTTCGACGTTCCACTCTATGTGTGTACGTATTTTACGACGTGATATCGATCGTATTGGTATTAATCGTAACTTTACAATCTTAGATTCAGGCGATCAGTTAACTGTAGTCAAAAAAATTATGAAAGAGCGTAATATTGATCCGAAGAAATTTGAGCCGCGCTCTATTTTAGCTGGTATTAGTAATGCGAAAAATGAATTGTTATCTGCAGATAAATATGCGAAAAAAATTACAATCGCTGATCCATATGAAAAATTAACGAGCGATGTATATACAGAATATCAAAAACGTCTTTTGAAAAATAATTCATTAGACTTTGATGATTTAATTATGACAACGATTCAGCTATTTGAACGTGTTCCAGAAGTACTAGAGTTTTATCAGCGTAAGTTCCAATATATTCACGTGGATGAGTATCAAGATACGAACAAAGCGCAGTACCTTCTTGTTAAACATTTAGCAGCACGTTTTAAAAATTTATGCGTTGTAGGTGACTCAGATCAATCTATTTACCGCTGGCGTGGTGCGGACATTTCCAACATTTTGTCATTCGAAAAAGACTATGAGAATGCGCAAGTTATTCTGTTAGAACAAAACTATCGTTCGTCACAAAATATTTTAAATGCAGCGAATGCTGTTATCGAAAAAAATACGAATCGTAAACCGAAGAAATTATGGACAGATAATCAAGTTGGAAGCAAAATCTCGTATTATCGTGCTGCAACGGAAAAAGACGAAGCATATTTTGTTGCGAAAAAAATTCGTGATGATATTCAAATGGGAAAACGAAAATATACTGATTTTGCAGTGTTATATCGTACAAATGCTCAGTCTCGTATGGTCGAGGAGATTTTCCTGAAATCTAATATTCCTTACAAAATCGTCGGCGGTACTAAGTTCTACGACCGTAAAGAGATTAAAGATATTTTGGCGTATTTACGTTTAATTGGGAATCCAGATGATGAGATTAGTTTCGCACGTATTATTAACATGCCAAAGCGCGGAATTGGTGCGACTTCTATCGATAAAATTATTAATTACGGTGTACAAAATGGAATTTCATTAACTGCTGTATTCGATGAGATTGAGCATGTTGGAGTAAGTGCAAAAATTACAAAGGCAGTAAAAGAATTCGCAGGTTTATTACACAACTGGGTAAATATGCAAGAGTATTTATCTGTTACAGAATTGGTAGAGGAAGTTATTGAAAAAACAGGCTATCGCGATATGTTGAAAAACGAGCGTACTTTAGAAGCAGAAGGTCGTTTAGAGAACTTAGATGAGTTTTTATCTGTTACGCAAACATTTGAATCTCAAAGCGAAGATAAGAGTCTTGTTGCATTCTTAACAGACTTAGCGCTTGTTGCTGACATTGATCGTGTAGATGAAGATCCAACTGCTGGTGAGGAAGTTATTTTAATGACGATGCACTCAGCAAAAGGATTAGAATTCCCAGTTGTCTTTATTGTAGGTTTAGAGGAAGGAATATTCCCTCATACACGTTCTCTAATGGAAGAAGATGAAATGCAAGAAGAGCGTCGTCTCGCTTATGTAGGTATTACTCGTGCAGAAGAAGAGTTATATTTATCCAATGCACAAATGCGTACTTTATTTGGTAGAACAAGTATGAATGCCGCATCTCGATTTATTACAGAAATCCCGGCAGAATTAGTGGAATCATTAAATGAAACAGCGCCGAAGCGTGAAACTTCGTTTGGGGCAAAAGGAAGAACGACAAGTACAAGTAAAACGACAACTACCACACGTTCTCGTTCAGCTTTCGCGCGTCCTGCAGCTAAGACAACAGGTGGCGAACAAATCGGCTGGGCAGTAGGCGATAAAGCTTCCCACCAAAAATGGGGAGTCGGTACAGTTGTAAGTGTAAAAGGTGAAGGTGATGCAAAAGAATTAGATATTGCGTTCCCAAGCCCAATTGGTGTTAAACGTTTGTTAGCAAAATTTGCACCTGTGACGAAACAATAGGAAAGGAATGAGGATATGTCAAAAGAGATAGCAAAAAAACGTATAGAAGAACTGCGTGATTTGTTAAATACATTTAACTATCAGTATCACGTATTAGACAATCCTTCTGTTTCTGATGCGGAGTATGACCGTAATATGCAGGAGCTTATAAAATTAGAAGCAGAGAACCCAGAATTTATGAGTGAAGACTCTCCCTCCGTTCGCGTTGGGGGAGCTATTCTTGATATATTTGAAAAAGTAACACATAAGTCACCAATGTTAAGTTTAGGGAATGCATTTAACGAAGGAGATTTACGCGATTTTGACCGCAGAGTACGTCAAGGAATTGATGGTGCGAATGTAAGATATATATGCGAATTAAAAATTGACGGGCTTGCTGTTTCACTTCATTATGAAAAAGGACGCTTTATTCAAGGAGCGACACGTGGTGATGGTGTAACAGGGGAAGATATTACTCAAAATTTAAAAACGATTAAAGCGATCCCGCTTCGTTTAAATGAAGAAGTAACGTTAGAAGCACGAGGCGAAGCTTATATGCCGAAGCGTTCATTCGTTAAGTTAAATGAAGAAAAAGAACAAAATGGTGAAGATGTATTTGCGAATCCGCGTAATGCGGCAGCAGGTTCAATACGCCAACTTGATCCAAAAATTGCAGCGAAGCGTAATTTATCTATGTTTGTATACGGTCTTGCGAATGTAGAAGAAAAAACAATTCCATCACATAGTGAATCGCTTGATTTCTTAGGTGAACTTGGATTCAAAACAAATCCAAATCGTCGTACATGTGAAACAATTGAAGAAGTTATAGCTTATGTTGAAGAATGGCAAGAAAAACGTCCGCATCTTGATTATGAGATTGATGGAATCGTGATAAAAGTAGACGATGTTGCTCTTCAAGAAAGCTTAGGAACTACAGCAAAGAGTCCAAGATGGGCAATCGCTTATAAATTCCCAGCTGAAGAAGTTGTAACAAGATTAACAGGTATTGAATTAAGTGTTGGCCGTACAGGTGTTGTAACACCAACTGCAGAGCTAGAGCCAGTGCGAGTGGCTGGTACTATCGTTCGTCGTGCTTCTTTACATAACGAGGATTTAATTCGCGAAAAAGATATTCGAATTGGTGACTACGTTGTTGTGAAGAAGGCCGGAGATATTATTCCTGAAGTTGTGAACGTTATTTTTGATAAGCGTACTGGTGAGGAAGAAGAATATCATATGCCAACGCATTGTCCAGCATGTGAGAGTGAACTAGTTCGTTTAGAAGAAGAGGTAGCACTTCGTTGTATAAATCCAACTTGTCCAGCTCAAATTCGAGAAGGGCTAATCCATTTCGTTTCAAGAAATGCAATGAATATTGATGGACTTGGAGAACGTGTCATTACACAACTCTTTGATGCTGATTATATTCGTACATTTGCTGATTTATATTCGTTGACGAAAGAGCAATTATTGGAACTAGAACGATTCGGTGAAAAATCAGCAACGAATTTAGTACAAGCAATTGAGAATTCTAAAGAGAACTCATTAGAGCGATTATTATTTGGTCTTGGAATTCGCCATGTTGGAGCGAAAGCAGCACGTACATTTGCTGAGCATTTCGAAACGATGGATGCGCTTGTGAAGGCAACGGAAGAAGAATTAAAAGCAATTAATGAAATTGGCGAAAAAATGGCTCAATCCGTCGTAACGTATTTCGATAATGAAGACGTATTAGAGTTATTACAACAATTTAAAGAATACGGAGTGAACATGACATACAAAGGCATAAAAATTGCTGATTTACAAAACGTTGAGTCGTACTTCGCTGGAAAAACTGTCGTTTTAACGGGGAAATTAGAAATTATGGGACGTAGTGAAGCGAAGAAAAAAATTGAGGCATTAGGTGGAAAAGTAACCGGAAGTGTTAGTAAAAGTACGGATTTGGTTGTTGCAGGTGAAGCGGCAGGTTCGAAATTAGCACAAGCGGAGAAGCATAATGTTGAGGTTTGGAATGAAGAGAGGTTCTTACAAGAGCTAAATAAGTAAGAGGTGCAAACTTACCATGAAAAAAATAGCATTAGCGGTATTAAGCCTTGGTCTACTTGTAAGTGGGTGTAGCGCAGGTGCCGACAAAGATGAAAAAGTGGTTGAGAAATCGGGGAAAGCAAAAGAGCAATCAGTTGTTCCAAAATACGCTATTTCAGATGAATATTATAAGACGACTGTTCCATTTGATGGTGGAGAAGCACGCGGGTTAGTTGTGCAAGGATTAAATAGTCGCCTTGATATAGATGAGTTTGAAACAGGATTAATGCGAATTGCGAAAGAATCATTTAGTACGAAAGATAATGTTTTAAAAGGCGGAAAGTTCCTAAATACTCAGTATATACAGATGCTTGTTAAAAGAAAACGTACAGATGCAGAACAAAAGGAACTAGAAGATAAATTAAAAAAAGATGCGGTTAACTTCCCGAATATAGGGTTAAATCCCGCATTAGGTGCAGGATCCGAATCACTAGAAGTGAAAAATAACAAAAGTCCAATATATATTTCAAATATTTTAGAGCATGATTATTATGTGAACAAAAATGAGCTTAGTGGCATTGTAGTTGGATTAGCGATGAATTCGGTTCATTATTACGAGGAAGAGCATGGTTATCCACGTGAGGCTAAAATCGAGCAAGAAAAAATGTTAGCTGAAGGGAAAAAAATGGCGCAAGAAATCTTGAAAGTTATGCATCAAAAGGACGCTGAGACAAAAACTGTTCCGATTACATTTGCAATTTATCGTCAATCTCCAAAATCTTCGCTCGTACCAGGTAATTTTGTTTCTTATGCAAATGTAGAAAAAGGTAGTGAAACGGTTGAGGATTGGAAACAAATTAATGAGAAATATTATTTGTTCCCATCTGAACAAGCGAAAACAGATAATAAACGTGAAGATCTGGCGAGAGTATCAAACTTTAAAGCAAAACTAAGCGATTATTTCCAAGGCGACTATACAGCTGTTATCGGTACTGGTATGTATAGAGACGATGAATTAAGAGAAATAAAGCTTGATATTCCTGTCCAATTTAATGGGAAAGCAGAAATAATTGGCTTTACACAATATGTAGCCGGGCTTGTTATGGAATACTTCCCGAATTATATGAGGGTGCAAGTAACGATTAAATCTGTAGAACGCCCAGAAGCGATTATTATACGTGAAGCGAAGCAAGATGAACCGTTTGTGAAAATTTTAGATTAAATAGGAGGGCCGTTCCTTTATGGAACGGCTTTTTTTCTCGATAAATTTTGTTATAATTTAAAATGTTATAAAAAATGGGGGTAAGGGGTAAAGCGCATGGACGAACTAAGTTTTCAAGTCATTATTTTATTAATTGCATTCGGATTTTTAGCAGCGTTTATTGATTCAGTTGTTGGCGGTGGAGGATTAATTTCACTTCCGGCACTTATGTTTGTTGGTTTACCACCAGCTTCGGCCATTGCAACGAATAAATTAGCTGCAACGATGGGGACGTTTACGAGTGCAATTTATTTTATTCGATCGGGAAAGGTCGATTTTAAAATTGTAGGAAAGTTAATCCCGTTAACTGTTATAGGAGCAGTCGCAGGTGCTTTAGTAGTAAAGTTTATTCCGCCGGATATTTTACGTCCGTTAGTGCTTGTGATGTTGGTATTCATTGCCATTTATATTATTGCGAAAAAGGATTGGGGAAGTGTATCTACCTATAAGAAGATGACGAAAAGAAAAACATTAATATTTTTCTTTGTTATTTTAATGATAGGGTTTTACGATGGATTTTTTGGACCAGGGACAGGATCCTTTTTAATTTTTGCATTTTTATTAATTGGTTTGGATTTTATTCAAGCGGCAGCATCTGGAAAACTTTTGAACTTTGTTAGTAATATCGTATCGTTAATTACTTTTTTATTTTTAGATGTAATTCATTTTGAATACGGTATTATTATGGGATTATCGATGATTTTGGGTGCTTATTTTGGATCGAAGTTTGCAGTTCAAAAAGGTGTTGGATATGTAAGGACTTTATTTTTATTAGTTACTATATTATTGATCGGGAAAAATGTTTTGGAATATACTCATATTTTGTAGATTCATACGCATGTATGAATCTCTTTTTTTTATTATATTTTAAAAATTTATTAATTTTTAAAATATAAGTCTAGGAATATTTGAATAAATCTAAATTATCGTGTAGAATAATGTTGTAAAATGTAAACGTTTTTCTAAGGGGAGGCTAAAAATAATGGTAGTAGCATACAAACATGAGCCATTTACAGATTTTTCAGTGGAGGCTAACAAATTAGCGTTTGAAGAAGGTTTAAAGAAAGTAGAATCTTATCTTGGACAAGACTATCCATTAATTATTGGGGGAGAAAAAATCACTACAGAAGACAAAATTGTTTCTGTAAACCCTGCAAATAAAGAGGAACTTGTTGGTCGTGTTTCAAAAGCAAGCCGTGAGTTAGCTGAAAAAGCAATGCAAGTAGCGGATGAAACATTCCAAACTTGGAGAAAATCAAAGCCAGAAATGCGTGCAGACATTTTATTCCGTGCTGCAGCAATCGTTCGTCGCAGAAAACATGAATTCTCTGCTATTCTTGTAAAAGAAGCAGGTAAACCATGGAATGAGGCAGATGCTGATACAGCAGAAGCAATCGACTTTATGGAATATTATGGTCGTCAAATGTTAAAATTAAAAGACGGTATTCCAGTAGAAAGCCGTCCAATTGAATATAATCGTTTCTCTTACATTCCATTAGGAGTAGGTGTTATCATTTCTCCTTGGAACTTCCCATTCGCAATTATGGCAGGTATGACAACAGCTGCTTTAGTTTCTGGTAACACAGTATTACTAAAACCAGCTAGTACAACTCCTGTAGTAGCAGCGAAATTCATGGAAGTATTAGAAGAAGCTGGCTTACCAGCTGGCGTAGTAAACTTCGTTCCAGGTAATGGTTCTGAAGTTGGTGACTACTTAGTAGATCACCCTCGTACACGCTTCGTGAGTTTCACTGGATCTCGCGATGTAGGTATCCGTATTTATGAGCGTGCAGCGAAAGTAAACCCAGGCCAAATTTGGTTAAAACGTGTTATCGCTGAAATGGGTGGTAAAGATACAATCGTTGTTGATAAAGAAGCAGATCTTGAATTAGCAGCTAAATCTATCGTTGCATCAGCATTCGGATTCTCAGGACAAAAATGTTCTGCATGTTCACGTGCAGTAATCCATGAAGATGTATACGATCACGTATTAAATCGTGCTGTTGAATTAACGAAAGAATTAACAGTTGCTAACCCAGCTGTATTAGGTACAAACATGGGTCCTGTTAATGACCAATCTGCATTCGATAAAGTAATGAGCTATGTTGCAATTGGTAAAGAAGAAGGTAGAATCTTAGCTGGTGGCGAAGGAGACGATTCTAAAGGCTGGTTTATCCAACCAACAATCGTTGCTGACGTTGCAGAAGATGCTCGCTTAATGAAAGAAGAAATCTTCGGACCAGTAGTAGCATTCTGTAAAGCAAAAGACTTTGATCATGCACTTGCAATTGCAAACAATACAGAATACGGTTTAACAGGTGCTGTTGTTACTAACAACCGTGACCATATTGAAAAAGCACGTGAAGACTTCCACGTAGGTAACTTATACTTCAACCGTGGATGTACTGGTGCAATCGTAGGTTACCAACCATTCGGTGGCTTTAACATGTCTGGTACAGACTCTAAAGCTGGTGGCCCTGACTACTTAGCACTTCACATGCAAGCAAAAACTACTTCTGAAACTTTATAAGAAATAGTAGAAGAGATCTTCGCAGTTTGCGAAGATCTCTTTTTTTTGAAAAACTTTCTATATGTGTATTAAGATAGATATCGGTAGAAAAACTAATAAAGTAATAAGGTTTAATTCAGTAAAATAAGGTATATTTATATTTGTTGAATAGGTTGTCTTTAAAGAAAAGAGAAGTAGGTGAACAAAATGGGAAAATATCAATTAGATTACAAAGGCCAGGTAGCTGTCGCAAAGTTTCATGAAAAGCAGACGCCTGCCAAATTTGATAAAAAGCAGCAAATTGAAAAATTGCGTGCGGAGTATTTGAAAAAGAAACAGAAACAAACAGATAAATAATAGGGGAAAGTAGTTAATTTGAATTCGAATTAGATCTACCATATATTACTATTTGGTAAGTGAAACTTGCTAAACCCTATTAATATCGGGATAAACATGTAAATAGAAATAAAACAACGAGAAAAGTTGACTTATTAGTCATATTTTTTAGTATTCATTTTGAAAATTTCCTGTATAATACAATTTGAAAGAAAATCTATGGTTTGACAAGAAACACTCTTTTCGGTTTTGCTCACTGAAGAGAGTGTTTTTTTGTGGCTAAAAACTCCTCTGTACTCATTACATTTGCATATACTCCATTTAAACTAGCCAAAATTGTGTTATGAATATAAACGGCTGGTATAGTAGCATTCTTAAAAGAAAGATCTTTTGTAGCGCAAGCATCATGTATAACAGTACATTGAAAGCCGAAATCAAAAGCAGCTCTTACGGTAGCGTCAATACACATATGAGTCATCATCCCGCATATGACGACGTGCTCAATGTCTAAACGTTGTAATTGTTCTAGAAGATCAGTTTCGCGGAAACTATTTGGGTAATGTTTGAGTATAACGGTTTCTTCTCTAAGTGGACGTACGCTTTCATGAATATGCACACCTTCTGTATTGGGCAGGAAAAAAGTAGCATCATCTTTTATTGCTACATGTTGGATATGAAAAATAGGTTCATTTTTCTTTCTAAAGAGTTGTAGTAGCTGACGGGCATATGCGCTTGCTTCTACTGGATTACGCAATTCCATCTTTCCGTGTGGAAAATAATCATTTTGAATATCAACGAGTAAAAGAGCTGTTTTCATATATTTATCTTCCTCCGATTTCATATTCAAATAATGGTATTCAATTAGTAGAGAAGATTATCCTTTTAAAAAATATGCAGGAGGAGAATTTTACATAACTTTAAAGGTTACTATTTTATTATGAAATTTCATCTGAAAATTTTAATAAAGGGATAATTAATATTTTTCTAAAAAATGTATTGACTCTTATTATTCTGAGTTCTATAATGAGAATTAATTAAACGACAATTAAATCGATACATTCTTATCCAGAGAGGTGGAGGGACTGGCCCTACGATACCTCAGCAACGGGTTTTTTAATACCGTGCTAACTCCAGCAAGTCTATGAAAGGCTTGGAAGATGAGAAGATGTGACCGAGTACATATAAGTGCTCTCCTTCTTATCTTTATGGTTGATAAGAAGGAGAGCACTTTTTATTTTACCTCGAAAGCTCTACTTCAAGTTTTTACAGCAAATAGGAGGGGAAAAAATGATTTCTTTTAACAATGTAAGTAAAGTGTATGAATCAGGTGAGCAATCTGTTCATGCGGTGGAGGATGTAACGTTATCCGTTGAGAAAGGTGAAATTTTTGGCATTATCGGTTTTAGTGGAGCTGGAAAGAGTACGTTATTACGTCTAGTAAACATGTTAGAGAGACCAACGGCAGGAACGATTTCAATAGATAATAAAGATATTACATCATTATCGACGAAAGAATTACGGAAGCTAAGACAAAGAATCGGGATGATTTTTCAAAGCTTTAATTTATTTAATTCAAGAACAGTGTTTGGGAATATTGCTTATCCATTAAAGTTAGCGAAAGTACCAAAGAATGAGATAAAAGAAAGAGTAAATGAACTGTTGAAGTTTGTAGGGTTAGAAGATAAGGCAAACAATTACCCAGAGCAGCTATCAGGCGGACAAAAGCAGCGTGTAGGTATTGCTAGAGCACTTGCAACATCACCAGATATTCTTATATGTGATGAGGCAACATCAGCTTTAGATCCAGAAACAACAACAGAGATATTAAACCTATTAAAAAAAGTAAATCGAGAATATAATTTAACAATTCTTCTTATTACACATGAAATGCATGTTGTGAAAGAAATTTGTCACCGTGTAGCTGTGATGGAAAAAGGAAAAGTAATTGAAGAAGGAAAATTGTTTGACGTGTTCACACAACCAAAAACAAAAACGACTCAAAACTTTGTACGTTCTGTTATTAATGATCATTTACCAGAAAGTGTTCTAGCGAAAATTCAAAATGGTGGTCAGATTTATCGTCTAACATTTACTGGTGAGGAGACAGGTCAACCAGTACTATCGTATATCGCGAAAAACTATAACGTCGATGTAAACGTACTGTACGGAAATATTATTGAACTTCAAAATGTGCTATTTGGAAATCTTCTTGTAGAATTGCAAGGTGAACAGAGGGAGATTCAAAAAGCATTACAACATCTAAGACTGCAAGTGCAGCTGAAGGAGGTAGAAGCTCATGCGAGTTGATTGGAGTATATTTTGGCCTCGCATAGTAGATGCGACGGGAGATACCCTCTTAATGGTAATCGTAACCCTTATATTTGCTACAATTCTTGGTATACCCCTAGGTTTACTATTATATGTAACGAGAAAAGGAAACTTTTTAGAAAATAAATGGGTCTTTTCTATTCTTAATATCATTATTAATACAATTCGTCCGGTTCCATTCATCATCTTCTTAGTAGCTTTAAGCCCACTAACAAGAAGTGTTATCGGAACGACGATTGGAACAGCAGCAGCAATTTTCCCAATGACGTTAGTGGCTTCGATTGGTATTGCTCGAATGGTTGAAACAAATCTTGTTTCAGTTCCAAAGGGAGTTATTGAAGCAGCTCAAGCAATGGGTGCTTCACCATTTAGAATTGTTTTTGAAATTCTTGTGCCAGAAGCGTTAGCGCCATTGATTTTAGGTGTTACGTTTATGACAGTTGGTTTAATTGAATTCTCTGCAGTTGCTGGACTTGTCGGTGGTGGCGGTCTTGGTGACTTAGCGATGACATATGGTTATCAACGTTTTGATACATCAGTTATGTTCGTAACGGTCGTTTTACTTATTATTCTCGTACAGGTAGCTCAAAACTTAGGAAACTACTTTGCGAAAGTCTTTTTACGCAGATCATAAAAAGGAAGAGGGGAAAAGAAAATGAAGAAAATTTTAGCATTTGCATTATCAGCGATTGTAGGTGTTTCAGCATTAAGCGGCTGCTCAAGTGGAGACACGGGGGCAGGAGCGAAAGAAAAAGTAGTTCGCGTCGGTGTAACTGGAACGGATGGAGACGCTTGGGAAATTTTAAAGAAAAAAGCTGAAAAAGAAGGAATTAAAATTAAACTGGTTGAGTTCTCTGATTACACAACGCCAAATAAAGCGTTAGCTGATGGAGATATTGAATTAAACTCATTCCAGCACGTTGCTTTCTTAGAGCAATTTAAAAAAGAGCATAAGTTAGATATTACAGCTGTTGGTACAACGCAAATTGCACCGATGGGCTTATACTCTGAGAAACATAAGAAGGCAAACGAAATTCCAGATGGTTCAGAAATTGCGATTCCAAATGATCCAACGAACCAAGCCCGTGCATTAAAACTTCTTGATGCAGCCGGATTATTAAAGCTTAAGAAAGACTTTGGCTTATTTGGAGATCCAAGTGGTATCGCTGAAAATCCGAAGAAGTTAAAAATCACACCGGTTATCGCACAGCAAACACCTCGTGTATTAAAAGATGTAGCAGCTTCAGTTATTAATAACGGTGTTGCTGGTCAAGCTGGATTAGACCCAGCGAAGGATCCAATTTTCTTAGAAGATCCAAAGAATGAAAATGCGAAGCCATATATTAATATTTTCGCAGCTCGTACGAAAGATAAGGATGATCCAACACTGAAAAAAGTAATTGAACTATATCATTCAAAAGAAGTAACAGATGCAATTAAGAAAGAAACAAATGATGGTTCCATTTCAGTAGATCTTTCACTTGATGAGATTGAAAAAATTGTAAAATAATCATTGGGTTGAATGAACTAACAGAAGGAACCCCTCCGCTGTTAGTTCGTTCAACATATAATCTACTTAACAAACAAACCCTAATTCTGTACCTTCCAATTCTGTATAACGTAGAATCCAACGTTTGTTAAGTAGAGTAATGGACCAGGAGTTTTCCGGGTCTTTTTTTTGTTACTGAAAGTAGCTAGCGAGTAGTAAGGTAATCCAAATTATAATGGGATAAGAAAATAAGCTGAAAATGAGTGTAATTACGAATTGCTTTTTATGAATTAAGTATTTTTGGGATGAAAAAAAGGAAATAGAAAAAATAGCAATGAAAACTGCAGATATTACGCCAGGATTATAAGAACGATAAATAAAAAACAAAATAATATGTTGAATAGAGTTGAAGAAGATAGCCCCTTGTATAAAAATAATCCAGTATATAGAAGACAAGAAGTTCAGTTGGTATAGAAAGACGATAAGTAAGACAAAGAGAGTCAATACAGAAATCGCAATGAAAAATTGCTGGTTAGTTATAAAAGTAATTGAAAATTGATTAGCAAGATATTGTGGCATTTGGAAAGATTCTTCAAGGTTATGAATAAAAAATAATAAGGGAATAGTCCAAAGCATAATAGTGGAATTTTTTTTCGACAACTTACATCACTCCAATATGGAGATAGAAAGCCTAGAAAGGCCCTCTATCCAGAGATGTTCATTCAATTATAATACTTTTTAAATTATCTTCAGGATGCTCTTGTTCTTGCGGATAAGCAGCTAGCTCCTCTTGTAAAATATTTAGCATTTGCTTAGCTGATTGTTGGATTGGGGCGGGTAACTCTTCTAATATATGCATACCGACTTTTATTTTTGTACGAATTACCTTCCTTAGTAGTTCCTCACGCATGCACTACACCTCCAAATCGAATGTTTAGTACATCATCTTCAAACTTAGCCCCTTGAATAGAAAGGTGCGTTAATATTTTTGGTAATGTGATGTTCCGTTTAACAGAACCAGCTCGAATGATAAGCTCATCACCTTTTTGATTTAATACTAGCTCACTTTTGTTTGAGAAGGGAATGGACAGAACGAAAATATACTCATCGCCATCTTTTTTTACATATTGTGTGCGGCCGTTAAATTTCACTTCAGTAGGACAATGATCAGTTTTAAATAGAGCATCTCCTACACGCTCTAACATGGGCAAACCAACAACTTCTTGTTCAAACATTGGAGCTTCGTAAATAGGAAGTGGATTAAAACTATCTTGAATTAATGTTTTATATTTCTTTTGGGTATCTTTCCATGCTTGGAAATAAGGATCGGTGACAGTGTTAGGAATGACGCGGTTAACCATAATGGCATCTACGTTATAATCGTATAAGTTTAAATAAGTAAAGCTACGCTGGGCCTCTTTAATGACCATTTTTTCAGGATTTACAACGATGCGGATACTTGTTACTTCTCGGTTTGATAAAATATCTCTCATTTCTCCAAGCTGTTCAAGTGTATTTGTTAATTCGTCCATAATATCATCGGTTGGAAGGGGGACACCAAGAAGTGGTTGGGCTACAGGGCGAACAACTTTTAAAACTTTTCTTTTAATAGGAAAGAGTTTTTCCATCCACCAGCCGAGCATGTCTGGAAAGCTGAGCATTGCTAATGTTTCTCCTGTTGGAGCACAATCAATGATAATGACATCATATGTTTTTTGTTTATAATAATCGAGTACGCGAAGTAAGCTAATTAAATCTTCCATACCAGGAAACATCGTTAACTCTTCTGTTGTAATATCATCAGCTGCTTTGGAAGTGAATAGCAAGGTAATGTATTTCTGTAACTTTCCCCAGCCTTTTTCCATTTCATAAATCGTATTAATCTCTTGTGCCCATAAATTTTCGCGGATTTCTAATGGCTCAGAAGATAGCTTTATACCAAATGAATCTCCTAAACTATGAGCAGGATCTGTACTCATTACTAAAGTTTTTAATCCTTGTTTTGCGCTTTGAAGTGCTGTTGCTGCTGAAATGCTAGTTTTTCCTACGCCGCCTTTACCTGTATACAAAATAATTCTCATCATTCATGTCCCCTTTGTTTCGAATATCGAATATTACGAGTGTCGAAATAAATGATTGAATAAAAACCCAGCTAGGGCTTTATTCAATCGGAATGTTTTTTATTTTAGGTGTAGAAACCTTTTCTTCTGTTTTTTGCTGTGACGTAGCAATGTGATTCATGATCTTTTGGAAGATTTGTAGTAAGAATGCTTTTTCTTCTTCTGATAATGCTTCTGTTACTAAGCTAAAGTAATGGGCCGCATTTTGTTTTACTTCTTGAACGAGCATTACGCCGTTTTCTGTTAACCGAATTAATACAATACGTCGGTCGTTCTCATCACGGTAGCGTTCAATATATCCCTTTTTTACAAGGCGATTTACAACGCCCGTCGTTGTACTCATCGGTATATCAAGAAGGTCAGCAATTTTCGTCATTGTAATATCTGTATTTCGTTCCATCCAAAGTAAACAAAATACCTCTGTTTTAGAAAGTGTTAAATCTAGGCTTACCCATTCTTCAGGATAAAAAAGTTTCTTGGCGTTATCTAGCAGTAAGTCTAAAAAATGTTCATATTGCAACAATTAATTCCACTCCCGTATATTTCGAGGTTCGTAATATTTATTTTTATTTTATGTAGAATAGAAATAATTGTCAATGATTTTAATTGTTTTTTCAGATTAGGCAGAAAACTACCTTTAAAATAGTATTCTTTTATGATAGATTTATAAATATAAAACTAGAATTTACATAAAAATCCATCATGGTAAATATACTTATCTATAATGGGTATACAGCTAACGAGGGGGAGAACGATGAGAAGACGTAATACGCAAGCGTTCACGTTTTTAGCATGGACTTCATTTGTTTGTGCGCTTTCAGGTATGCTAATTGGGATTTATACGTTAGATGAAACGCTTAGTGTAAAAGGATACTATTTAATTGGAACATTATTTTTAACGATGTCTTGTTTTGTATTACAAAAAACAATTCGTGATAATGAAGAAGATAACGAGAGATTTCCGAAAAATAAACCGTTAGATAAAGAGTAAATTGTAAAGAAAGGCGTTTGCCTTTCTTTTTTTATGTAAAAATGGCGTAAGTGCTGTGTGTTGACTTGCTTGAAGTACTGAAAATTTGGTATCATCAATAGTATTGTAGATTGAACGATATATTATGGAGGTGGCCTAGCCGTGTCAAGAATTTCCGTTGAGAATGTAAAGCACGTAGCACATTTAGCACGTCTTGCAATTACTGATCAAGAAGCAGAAAAATTTCAAAAACAACTAGATGCAATTGTTACATTTGCAGAACAGTTAAATGAATTAGATACAACAGACGTAAAACCAACAACTCATGTATTAACTATGAAAAATGTTATGCGTGAAGATGTACCAGAAAAAGGTTTACCAGTAGAAGAAGTATTAAAAAATGCACCGGATCACAAAGATAATCAAATCCGTGTTCCAGCAGTATTAGAATAGAGGAGGGGAATTTCGATGTCATTATTTGATCATTCAGTATCAGAGTTACATAAGAAATTAAACAACAAAGAAATTTCCGTTACGGATTTAGTAGAAGAATCTTACAAACGTATTGCGGATGTTGAAGATAACGTAAAAGCTTTTCTTACATTAGATGAAGAAAATGCACGCGCGAAAGCGAAAGAATTAGACGCGAAAATTGGCGCTGAAGATAATGGTTTATTATTCGGTATGCCAATTGGTGTAAAAGATAACATTGTAACTAACGGTCTTCGTACAACTTGTGCGAGCAAAATGTTAGCAAACTTCGATCCAATTTATGATGCGACAGTTGTGCAAAAGCTAAAAGCTGCTGACACAGTTACAATCGGTAAGTTAAATATGGACGAGTTCGCAATGGGTTCTTCAAATGAAAACTCAGGTTTCTATGCTACGAAAAATCCATGGAACTTAGACTACGTTCCAGGTGGATCTAGTGGTGGTTCTGCAGCAGCTGTAGCAGCAGGAGAAGTATTATTCTCTCTAGGTTCTGATACGGGTGGTTCTATCCGTCAACCAGCTGCATATTGCGGCGTTGTAGGTTTAAAACCAACTTACGGACGCGTATCTCGTTACGGATTAGTAGCATTCGCATCTTCACTTGACCAAATCGGACCGATTACACGTACAGTAGAAGATAATGCATACTTATTGCAAGCTATTTCAGGTATTGACCGCATGGATGCAACTTCTGCAAACGTTGAAGTAGGAAACTACTTAGCTGGTTTAACAGGAGACGTTAAAGGTTTACGTATTGCTGTACCGAAAGAATACTTAGGCGAAGGTGTTGGCGAGGAAGCTCGTGAGTCAGTACTAGCTGCACTAAAAGTATTAGAAGGTATGGGCGCAACTTGGGAGGAAGTATCTCTTCCGCACTCTAAATACGCTCTAGCAACGTATTACTTACTATCTTCTTCTGAAGCATCTGCTAACCTTTCACGCTTCGATGGCGTACGTTACGGTGTTCGTTCTGATAATGTAAATAATTTATTAGACCTTTACAAAAACACACGTAGCGAAGGTTTCGGTGATGAAGTAAAACGTCGTATTATGCTTGGGACATTTGCACTTAGCTCTGGTTACTATGATGCATATTACAAAAAAGCACAACAAGTACGTACATTAATTAAAAACGACTTTGAAAATGTATTTGCTAACTACGATGTTATTATTGGACCAACAACGCCAACTCCGGCATTTAAAGTAGGCGAAAAAGTTGATGATCCAATGACAATGTATGCAAACGACATTTTAACAATCCCAGTAAACTTAGCGGGTGTTCCAGCGATTTCTGTTCCATGTGGATTCGGTGCTAACAACATGCCACTTGGTTTACAAATCATTGGTAAACACTTCGATGAAGCGACAATTTACCGCGTTGCACATGCATTTGAGCAAGCAACAGACTATCATACAAAAAAAGCAAGTCTGTAAGGAGGCGAGCATAGATGAATTTAGAAACAATTATTGGTTTAGAGGTTCACGTTGAGTTAAAAACAAATTCGAAAATTTTCTCTGCGAGTCCAACAGAATTCGGTGCGGAGCCAAATACACAAACAAGTGTAATTGACTTAGGATACCCAGGGGTACTTCCTACTTTAAATAAAGAAGCAGTTAACTTTGCAATGAAAGCTGCAATGGCATTAAACTGTGAAATCGCAACGGAAACGAAGTTCGACCGTAAAAACTATTTCTACCCAGATAATCCGAAAGCTTACCAAATTTCTCAATTCGATAAGCCAATTGGTGAAAATGGTTGGATTGAAATTGAAGTAGACGGTAAAAAGAAACGTATCGGTATTACACGTCTTCATTTAGAAGAAGATGCTGGTAAATCAACGCATACAGCTGATGGTTCATTAGTAGACTACAACCGTCAAGGTATGCCTTTAATCGAGATCGTATCTGAGCCAGATATGCGTACGCCAGAAGAAGCATATGCATACTTAGAGAAGTTAAAATCAATCATTCAATACACTGGCGTATCTGATTGTAAGATGGAAGAAGGTTCTCTACGTTGTGATGCGAACATTTCCCTTCGTCCAGTTGGGCAAGAGAAGTTCGGTACAAAAGCGGAACTGAAAAACTTAAACTCATTTACTTATGTACAAAAAGGTCTTGAGCACGAGCAAGTGCGCCAAGAGAAAGAATTGTTATCTGGTGGTATCATCCAACAAGAAACACGTCGTTACGATGAAGCAACGAAGAAAACAATCTTAATGCGTGTGAAAGAGGGGTCTGACGATTACCGTTACTTCCCAGAGCCAGACTTAGTTGAACTTTACATCGACGATGAGTGGAAAGAAGCAGTTCGTGCCTCTATTCCAGAACTTCCAGATGCACGTAAAGCTCGCTACGTTGCAGAAATTGGCTTACCAGCTTATGATGCACACGTATTAACATTAACGAAAGAGATGTCTGATTTCTTTGAAGCAACTGTTGCAGACGGTGCTGATGCGAAATTAACATCAAACTGGTTAATGGGTGAAGTGCTTGCATACTTAAATAAACAACAAAAAGAATTAAAAGATGTTGCATTAACGCCTGCTGGTTTATCTAAAATGGTTCAATTAATTGAAAAAGGTACAATTTCTTCTAAAATCGCGAAGAAAGTATTTAACGAATTAATTGAAAAAGGTGGAGACCCAGAGGAAATCGTTAAAGCGAAAGGTCTTGTTCAAATTTCTGACGAGGGTACACTTCGTAAAGTTGTAACAGAAATTCTTGATAATAATGAGCAATCTATCGAAGACTTTAAAAACGGTAAAGACCGTGCAATTGGCTTCTTAGTTGGTCAAATTATGAAAGCTACAAAAGGACAAGCAAATCCACCGCTTGTTAACAAAATCTTACTTGAAGAGATTAATAAGCGATAATAGTAGTAGCTTTTAAAGATTAAGCAGAAAAACACCCGTACATGGGTGTTTTTCTAGGTTAATCAAACGTTTGTTTAAATGAGAGAAAATCGTTTAAACAAACGTTTGATTAACTGTCAAAAGTGGAAAAATGTTTGTATAGCAACTATGGTATGATAGTTGCAAAAAGGTGGGAATAATGATAAATCTAAACATAGAGGTTTTTTTCATCTCATGAAATAATAGATAGTTATTATTCGTTATATGTAAATTGTTGTGAGGAAATAGATGGACATAAATTTTTTTGTTAAATAAAACAAAACCATTAAAAATGAATATTTACTTTTGATGGACTACACGAATCGGGTTCTTACTGCCTGTTTGAGCGGGATAAAAGAAGGATAGGAAGATGAGAGGAGGTAGGCATGGGAATACTGAATAGAAGTTCGGTATGTTCTTTTTCGATATATAAAGAAATTTCCTGTGCTAATAAATGATGAAGCGAGCAAGAATTATTTATAATCCTACTTCTGGGCGTGAGCTATTTAAGAAGAGCTTACCAGAAGTATTACAAAAATTAGAACAAGCTGGATATGAAGCGTCTTGTCATGCAACAACCGGTCCTGGAGATGCAACCGTGGCGGCGAGGCAAGCTGCGGATCGTAAATTTGATGTTGTTATTGCGGCTGGTGGCGACGGTACGTTAAATGAAGTGGTCAATGGTTTAGTAGGACATGAGCATCGTCCGAAGTTTGGAATTATTCCAGTTGGAACGACAAATGACTTTGCACGAGCAATCGGTGTACCTCGTTCTATTGAAGAGGCAGCGGATATTATTTGCGAAGGAAAAACAGTACCATTAGACCTTGGTAGAGCGAACGATACATATTTCATTAACATCGCTGGTGGTGGCCGTATTACCGAATTAACATATGAAGTACCGAGTAAGCTAAAAACGGTATTAGGCCAACTTGCTTACTATTTAAAAGGAATCGAAATGTTACCGTCATTACATCCAACATATGTTGAAATTGAGTATGATGGAAAATTACTACAAGAAGAAATTACGATGTTTTTAATTACGAATACTCGTTCAGTGGGCGGTTTTGAAAAGGTAGCACCATATGCATCAATTAATGATGGATTATTTGATTTATTAGTGCTGAAAAAAGGTTCTATCGCTGACTTAATTAAAGCAGCAACACAAGCGCAGCGTGGTGAACATATTAACAATCCAAAAGTGCTGTACACACAAGCAAATCGAATTAAAGTACATTCACCAGATAAACTAATGATTAATTTAGATGGTGAATACGGTGGAGATGCACCGATGGAATTCGAAAATATATATCATTGTCTTGAACTATTTGTTCCTGAACATCAAGAGGATGCCCTGTAAAGGCATCCTTTTTATTATATAGAGGAATTGTAAATTGGAAGTTAGTTTGATTTTTATGGTATTTTTACAATTCGTTTATTTTATATCCATACTTTATTGATACACTGGAGGAGATAAGAAACGAGAGGTAGGATGCTATGGAGAAGGTAAAGGCAATACTATTTGATAAAGATGGAACATTAATGGATTTTCACTCAATTTGGATAAAAGTAGCTGAAGAACTTGTGGCTGAATGTATAAAATTATATCAACTTCCACAGTCAATGCAGCCTACTTTATTAAAAGAAATCGGCGTGGAGGGGGTGGTTGTGAACCCTCGTAGCGCAATAGCGGCAGGAACAAGCCTTGATGTTGCAAAGGGGCTTTGTAAGTATATTCCGTCATCTAAAGAAGAGGAGATGCACCATTGGGTAAGTGAGAAGTTATTTTCCCTTATGTACGAACATCGTTCCTATATGAGAATGACGGCGGATTTACCGAGAATTTTACAAAGTTTAAAGGATAGAGGATTTATTTTAGGTGTTGTTACAGCTGATGATTTCGCACCGACAGAATTATTTTTAAAACAGTATCAATTAGAGTCTTATTTTGATTATGTTGTAGCTTCGGATACGTTTCCAGCACAAAAACCAGATAAAAGAATTGTAGAATCGTTTTGTGAAAGGTTTCATTTAGAGGCATGTGAAGTGGCAGTCGTTGGAGATACACCAACTGATTTATATTTAGCTAAAAATGGCGGCGATTGCTATGCGATTGGAGTACTGTCTGGCACAGGAGATCGTCAAACATTAGAACCACTTGCAGATTTAGTAGTACAATCTGTTGGGGATTTTATTTCTTATTCAGGTGAGTTTATTTGGGAACAAGGAAAGTCTAATGTGTAAGAAAAATAAGTCTATAGGGACTCTTAATGAGTCTTTATAGACTTATTTTTTATGTTGAAATAGAAGGCATGTAGGATGAATGTCGGAAAAGAATGTTGGCATACATTTTGCAATAAAAAGAGAAAACAATGTAAAGAAAAGGATGGGGTACGTAATGAACACAAAAAAATTTGCTAAAGTAAATGAACAAATTCCTGGACCGAAAGCGGCGTCTTTGTTAGAACGCCGCCAAAATATAGTACCAAAAGGAGTAAGTAACGGCATCCCAACGTTTGTACAATCTGCAAACGGTGCTCTTGTAACAGATGTTGATGGTAATCAGTACATTGACTTCGCAGGAGCAATAGGAACAATTAACGTTGGGCATTGTCATCCAGCTGTTAAAGAAGCGCTCCATAAACAAGTAGATCAATACATTCATACTGGATTTAATGTCATGATGTATGAACCATATATTGAATTAGCGGAAAAACTTGCGGCATTAGCGCCAGGAAGTTTTGATAAGCAAGTACTATTTTTAAATAGTGGTGCAGAAGCAGTTGAGAATGCGGTGAAAATCGCTCGCAAATATACAAAAAGACCTGGTATTATCGCATTTTCTAAAGGTTTCCACGGGCGTACATTAATGACAATGACGATGACAAGTAAAGTAAAACCATATAAATTTGGATTTGGCCCATTTGCTCCAGAAGTATATAAAGCGCCATTCCCGTATGAATATCGTCGCCCAGAAGGACTAACGGAAGAGCAGTACGATGACTTTATGATTGAAGAGTTTAAGAATTTCTTCATATCAGAAGTAGCACCAGAAACAATTGCAGCTGTTGTAATGGAACCTGTTCAAGGGGAAGGCGGATTTATCGTCCCAAGTAAGAAGTTTGTGCAAGAAGTACGCAATATTTGTTCAGAACATGGCATTTTATTTGTAGCGGATGAAATTCAAACAGGATTTAGCCGTACAGGAAAGTATTTTGCTATTGATCATTATGATGTCGTTCCAGACCTAATTACGGTATCTAAATCGTTAGGTGCTGGTGTACCGATAAGTGGTGTGATTGGACGTAAAGAAATTATGAATGAGTCTGCACCGGGAGAGCTTGGCGGAACGTATGCAGGAAGCCCACTAGGATGTGCGGCAGCATTAGCAGTACTTGATGTAATAGAAAAAGAGAATTTAAATGATAGAGCGATAGAATTAGGAAAAGTCGTAATGAACCGATTCGAAGAGATGAAAAATAAATATAATTGCATCGGTGATGTGCGTGGCTTAGGAGCAATGTGTGCATTCGAGCTCGTTCAAGATCATAAGAAGAAAACACCTGATAAAACGTTAACAGGTAATTTATGTACAGAAGCAAATAAACGCGGATTACTTCTATTATCAGCAGGAACATACGGTAATGTTATTCGTGTGTTAATGCCGTTAGTTATTACAGATGAGCAACTCGAGGAAGGTTTAACAATCATTGAAGAATCATTACAAGCTTGTTATGAGCAAGCAGATATCGCTCGTGTTTAAAAACTGAATGATAAATCACAAACATTCTAGCTATCTCTATATTAAATGCAGAAAATTCGCTTTATAATGAGGGTAGTGAAGTGAATCGATGGATTGGAAGTTAGGGGTGGCTAGGATGGTTGCAGAAAAGGAACGAGTGTTAATGGATTTACAAGATGTATTTGAATATGCGTTTGACGAAATTTTTGTGACTGATGAAAAGGGAATCGTTGTGCGTGTAAATAGTACATGTGAAAGACACTACCAACTAGCTGCTAAAGAGTTAGTAGGTAAACATGTAAAAGAACTACAAAAGGATGGTATCTTTTATCCATCGGCAACGTTAGAAGTAATTGAAAAAAAGAGACCGGTTGAACTCGTTCAAACGACAAAATCAGGAGAGTATTTACACGTTCGTACAAGGCCTGTTTTTGATGATGAGGGAAATTTACGAAGAGTGATTAGTTACTCTCGTGATCTTACAGAACTCTACCAACTACGTCAAAAGGTAGAAGAAATGGATAATCAGTTAAAAACATATAAAAAAGAATTAAGAGAAACGTATGAGCATGAAGGACTTATTTTTAAAAGTATCGCTATGCAAAAAATAGTCGAAACAATTAAGAAAGTATCTGTGGTAGATAGTACAGTTCTCGTTTTAGGTGAGACAGGAGTAGGGAAGAGTCGATTAGTACGTCATTTACATGAAGTGAGTAATCGGAAGAATGAAAGTTTCTATGAGATTAACTGTGCGGCATTGCCAACGAATTTAATTGAATCAGAACTTTTTGGATACTCAGGTGGATCTTTTACAGGTGCGAATCGTGAAGGGAAAAAAGGACTATTAGAATCAGCGCATAGAGGAACTCTGTTCTTAGATGAAATAGGCGAAATGCCGCTTGAAATTCAAGCGAAGCTTTTGCAAGTGTTGCAAGAAAAAACGTTTCGTCCTATAGGCGGAAGAGAATTAAAAAAGGTGGATGTTAGAATTGTAGCGGCAACAAATAGAGATTTAAGTATGATGGTGAAACAAGGAACATTCCGGAAAGATTTATATTATCGTCTGAATGTCATTCCAATTGTAATTCCGCCTCTTCGGGAAAGAACAGAAGACATTTTGCCACTCATTTATCATTATTTAAAGGACTTTAACGAGAAATATGGTCGGAATATAAAATTAGCGCCTAGCACATTGCAAATGTTTGTTGGTTACCCGTGGGAAGGAAATAATAGAGAAATTGAAAATGTGATTGAGCGACTTGTTATAACTGCTGACGATGTCGTTACGATAGAGGATTTGCCAATAGCGATGCAAGAATCAACGGTTGAACAGTCCGGTCAAAGTCTTTATAAAATGTTAGAAGAAGTAGAACGGAATATTATTTTGAAAGCATATAAAACATATGGATCAAGTTATAAAGTAGCGGAGTTTTTAAAAATAAGTCAATCTGCTGCCACGAGGAAGATAAAGAAACTTATAGAGGGGGAAGAAAACATTGGATAAAAAAGCGACGTTTGTAAATGTAGAGAAAAAGGCGATGTATATAAATGGTGAGTGGATTACATTGCAGGATCAAATCGAAGTAAATAATCCAGCAACGAAGGAAATATTTGCGACGGTACCAAAGGGCGGAATAACAGAGGCAAAGCAAGCTGTTGATGCAGCACATGAAGCTTTTAAATCATGGTCTAAGTTAACAGCAGCAGACCGTGCAGTGAAGTTAAAAAAATGGTTTACACTTATCGATGAAAATAAAGAAGAGATTGCAGCAATTATGACGAAAGAGCAAGGAAAGCCGTTTCTAGAAGCACTTGGTGAAGTGAATTATGCAAATAGCTTTGTTGAATGGTATGCAGAAGAAGGAAAGCGCGTATATGGCGAAATGATTCCTGCTTCTCATCCGAATAAACGTATTTTAGTTATGAAGCAACCAGTTGGAGTTATGGCAGCTATTACGCCTTGGAACTTCCCAGCTGCTATGATTACGAGAAAGGTAGCTCCGGCACTTGCAGCAGGCTGTACGGCGGTTGTAAAACCAGCAAGTCAAACGCCATTGACTGCACTGAAATTAGCCGAATTAGCTCATGAAGCGGACATTCCAAAAGGCGTAATAAATATTGTAACAGGCAGTGCGAAAGCAATTGCTGATACGTGGATGGAAGATGGACGTGTTCGAAAAGTTTCTTTTACAGGATCAACGGAAATTGGGAAGGAATTAATGGCCAGTGCTGCACAAACGATGAAAAAGGTTTCACTTGAGTTAGGTGGTCACGCGCCGTTTATTGTTATGAATGATGCGGACTTAGATAAAGCGGTAGAGGCGGTAATCGGTTCGAAATTCCGTAACGCAGGACAAACGTGTATATGTACAAACCGAGTATTTGTTCAGGAAGAAGTGTATGAAGTGTTTGTAGAGAAGTTCCAAAAGGCAGTAGGGCAGTTGAAAGTAGGAGACGGTTTCGGTGACGGAACTACTGTAGGACCACTTATTGACGAGAATGCAGTTTCGAAAGTACAGGAACATATCGAAGATGCTATTCAAAAGGGTGGAACAGTTTTATTTGGTGGCCAAAAGGTTGCAGAGCTAGATGGACACTTTATGCAACCAACTGTAATTGGATTGGCGAACGATACGATGCTTTGTATGAATGAAGAAACATTCGGTCCAGTTGCACCAGTTGCGAAATTTAAAACGGTTGAAGAAGTAATCGAACGTGCAAATCATACACCATATGGCTTAGCTGCTTATATTTTCACAAAAGATATTAGTCAAGCATTCCAAGTTAGCGAGGCATTAGAGTACGGTATTATCGGATTAAATGATGGACTTCCATCAGTTGCACAAGCACCGTTTGGTGGCTTTAAAGAAAGTGGTATTGGCCGTGAAGGAGGCCATTTCGGTATCGAGGAATATTTAGAAATTAAATATATTTCATTAGGACTATAAGTAGTATACTAGAATCTCTATAAGGTAACAGAGAAGGAGATTCTAGTATGGTATATTGGCTATTATTACTTGTTACAATTATTTTTGAAGTAGCTGGAACAATTGCGATGAAACTATCAAATGGTTTAACAAAGCTTGTTCCCAGTGTACTTATTTTCGTATTTTATGGAATTTGTTTCAGCGTATTTGCTATCGTTGTCAAAAAAATTCATTTAAGTATCGCTTATGCGATTTGGTCTGGTGTAGGAACATTACTTATTACAATCATTAGCGTGTATTTTTTCAAAGAGCACATTAGCTTATTCCAAGCATTTTGCATTCTCTTTATTGTTTTAGGAGTAATTGGGCTTAAGGTTTCATCGGCATCATAAAAGGCTATCTTCCGCTGCGGGAGATAGCCTTTTGCTTTTGTTAAAACGCCCAGTTACCTTTACGGAAGATTGGTTCATGTCTGCCATCAGCTGTAATACCGTCGATATCAAGCTCAGCTGATCCAATCATGAAGTCGTTGTGTGTAATACTAGTATTTGCACCATTTTCAGCAAGTTCTTCTTTAGACATTGTTTTTCCGCCAACTAAGTTAAATGCATAAGCACTTCCGATTGCAAGGTGGCAAGATGCATTTTCGTCAAATAGCGTATTGTAGAATAAAATATTTGTGTTTGAAATTGGTGAATCATGAGGTACTAAAGCAACCTCGCCTAAGAAGTGAGAACCTTCATCTGTTTCTACTAAATGTTTTAAAGCTTCTTCACCAGTTTCCGCTTTATAATCTACGATACGTCCGTTTTCAAATGTTAACGTGAAGTTATCAATAATGTTACCTGCAAATGCTAACGGTTTTGTGCTAGATACTTGGCCGTTTACACCTGTTTTAAGTGGCATTGTAAATACTTCTTCAGTTGGAATGTTTGCCATAAATGGTACGTTCTTCTCATTTAAGCTACCAGCACCAGCCCATACATGTTTTTCAGGAAGTTCGATTGTTAAATCTGTTCCAGGACCCGTATAGTGAAGAGCTTTATAATGTTTTTCGTTTAAGTAATCAACTTTTGTATGTAATGTTTCATCGTGTTCTTTCCATGCTTCTACAGGGTTTGCTAAATCAGCGCGAGTCGCTTTGAAGATAGCATCCCATAGTTTTGCTTCTTGTTCTTCCGGTGCAACGTCAGGGAATACCTTCGCAGCCCATTCTTTCGTAGGAACAGAAATGACACACCAGCTTACTTTATCGGCTTGTACGTAATCACGGTATACTTTCATTGCTTCACCAGCTACTTTATGAGCTGCTGCAATACGCGTTGAATCTACACCTTTTAATAAATCAGGGTTTTCTGCATAAATAGACATAAATGCAGCGCCTTCTTTTGCTAACTCTTCACGAGCGTGTGCTTTCCAAGAAGGGAATTCAGAGAAAGCTTCCTCAGGAGCTAGATCGAACTTTAGACGTGTTAACGTTTCATCATTCCAATCCACATATACGTGTTTTGCACCAGATTTATATGCCTTTTCTGTAACGAGGCGTACAAATTGTACAGCTTCAAGAGGTGCACTAATGGATAAAGTTTGTCCTGGTTGAATATTAACACCAACATTGACTGCAAGGGCAGCATATTTCTCTAACGTTTTTTCAAATGACATATGTATAATCTCCTTTAATTTGAAAGATTTCTTACTATATATAATACAAGAAAATTCAAAAAATATATATAAATATAGCATAAAAAGAGAGCTCAAAATATATTGAGCTCTCATCGTTATTTAATCGAAGAAGCAAATTGTTCTACGGTTGTCGTATGGTGTATGCGAACACGCTTCATTTTTAACAACTCATCGGGTTCACCTTTTGTAATGAACTTTCCGGGTTTTGTTGTCGTTGCAAATTGATAATATTTCTTCGTTTCTGCAACGACTTTATCATCTACATGACCGAATGGATAAGCAACTGCGATAATGGGCTTACCTGTTATTTTTTCTAGTTTTTCTTTCGATCCCTTTAATTCTTCTTCGTAGTTTGTAATCTTCGGCAAGTCGGCATGTGTTGCAGTATGAGATTGCATGGAGAAAATGCCCGAATCAACCATTTCTTTTATTTCAGATGTAGAAAGGGATCCTTCAGTATCGACATTATTAGCAATCATATATTCTGTTGCTGTTGGTTTAAACGTATCATCTTTTAACTTTTGTAAAATATGAAAGGCATTCATATTATTTTGCATACCGTCATCAAACGTAACAAAGATAGGTTTATTCACTTTATTAATATCGCCCCAGCGTTCAAAGGTTAGTAAGGTATAGCCGTTGTCTTTTAAATATTTCATTTGGGCTTCAAAGTTAGCAGGTGATACGAATAAATCTTTAATGCCTTGTCCGGGATAATCATCGATTGCATGGTACATAAGAACGGGAACCTTTTGCTCGAAAGTAATAGCAGATTTTGTGAGTGGAATAGTTTTCCCATCTTCTTTTATGCCTATTGCTTCAATTTGGAACTCACCGCGTTTTCCTTCAAATTCTTTTATGTCAAAAGGAAGTGAAAATTGTGTTTCCTTTTCTTTAGAAAACAAAGATTTAGTGTGTTCCTTTCCATCAGCTGTGCGCCAAATCTTATATTGTACTTCAGTTAAAGTATCTTTTATATCTGTCATATGAATAGTAGTATTTGTAGATTCGTGTGTAATTGGGCTATAAGAAATTTTACCTTGTTCTTGCACAGTTTTTGCTTGTTTCTTAACTTCTTGAACCTTTTTCTCTTTTTTAGGTTCCTGGCTTACATTGCTAGTATTACAACCTGCTAGAATAGCAGATGTACATAAAGCAATTGCTGTATATTTTTTCATAAAATCACCTTCTATTGTGTATTATATTGCATACTTATATTTAAAATCCCCACCGCTGTAAGAGCGGTGGGGATATACCCTTGTTCATCATATCATTTTTAATTATGAGATAGGTTAGTGGCTTTCGATAGAAATATTCTTTCGTCTTTTAGTAAAGTTTACTTTATAAGAGATATGAATTTTTCCATAGATGTATTAGGCCCTACAAAATGGCGTTTAATTAAGTACTGTTCGTTTGGCATCCCTTTTGTAATGTGATTACCATGATCAGTAGTTACTGCGAATTCATAATGTTTTTTTGTTTCTTCAACAGCTGGATCATTATAGGAACCTACTGGATAGGCGAGAGCGATGACCTTTTTACCAGTAAGAGCTTCAATTTTTTCTTTCGAACCACGTAATTCCTCATCATAATTGCTTGAATGAGCCATCATCGTATGATTAGCAGTATGAGATTGAATAGAAAAAATGCCTGAATCCATCATTTGTTTTATATCATCTGTTGATAGACGATTTGGTTTGTCTATCTCATTTGCAGTAAGAAACTCAGTAGCTGTAGGTTGAAATGTATCATCCTTTAGTTTTTGTAAGATATGAAGAGCGTTCATATTATTTTTTCGACCATCATCCATGGTTACAAAAACAGGTTTATTTACACGGTTTATATCATTCCAACGTTCAAACGTTAGCATCGTATAACCGTTATCTTTCAAATGTTGCATATGCTTTTCGAATTGCTCAGGTGGTACATATAAGCCATAATCCCCATCACTTGGCCCAGGGTATTTCTCAATCGCATGGTACATTAAAACGGGTACACGTTGCTGGAATGTAATTTTAGATGTTACTAGATTTGTTTCAGTATTATCTTCTTTGATTCCTACTGTTTCAATTTGAAATTCGCCACGTTTTAAATGAAATGATTTTAAATGTAGTGGGAGGGCAAAGTCACGATCTTTTTCTTGTGAAGTAAAAGTTTGTTTGCTTTCAGGACCATCAGCAGTACGCCAAATATTGTAACGTACTTGTTTGAATGAATCTCTTAAATCTTTGGTATAAAGCGTGGTGTTTTGTGCGTTATATTCATACGGATCCCATGTAATAACTCCTTGTGTTAAAGGAATTTCAACTGCTTTCGCTTTTTTCTGTTCAACTGTTTGTTTCGCCGTTGCTTCTTTTATTTGTTTATCACTAGAGCTACTAGTGTTACAACCTACGAGAATAGCAGAAGAAAGTAAAGCGATATATGTATACTTTTTCATTCTATCATCCTTCTATTGTGTTTTAATTATCATCACTTATGTCATGAAACGATCGCTCTTATAAGTGAAACTAATTCAAATTTTTGATTTTAAAAATTTGAATTATACCCTTGTCCATCATATCACTATAGAATATATAGGGGAATACAATTTTGGAATATTTCGGAAGGAATACCTTATTTTTTTCTGGTGAGATTTACATAAAAATACATTTGGAAGATGAAAAAACTCCACCTAAACTTCCTTTAGAAAAAGGAGAAGTAAGGTGGAGTTTTTTATTAAATAAACAATCCAGCGATTGTTGCAGATAAAATAGAAGCAAGTGTTGATGCAAATAACATTTTCCAGCCGAATTTAGAAACGATGCTTCCTTGTTTTTCAGAAAGGGCACGGATTGTACCGACAATCGCACCAATTTGGCTAATACTTGCGAAGCTAATTAAGAATACTGTAACGATTCCAACTGTACGTGGAGATAATGTTGATGCAACATCTTTTAAATCAAGGATTGCTACAAATTCGTTTAATACAATCTTCGTACCCATAATACCACCAGCTGGGATAATATCTTGAGTTGGAATACCCATTAAGAATGCGAATGGAGCAAGTATATAACCGAAGATTTGTTGTAACGTAACAGCATATCCCATTGCACCTGAAGCGGCGCTAATTACGTAGTTGACAACTTCCATCACACCGATGAAGGCGATCATTAATGCAGCAACGATACCTGCTACTTTTAAGCCGTCAAGCGCACCGTTAATCATTGCGCCGATAAAACTGTCTCCGAATAAAGTTCTATCAAATTTTTGAATCACTTCATCTTCTTTCTTCGTATCAACAGGTGTTAATAACGAACAAACAATTAAGCTTGAGAATAAGTTTAGTGGAAGAGCTGCTAGTACATATTTTGCATCTAACATCATTACGTATGATGCTGTAACAGAAGCAGAAACTGAACTCATTGCAGAACAACAAATGATAAACATACGGTTTTTGTTAAAATGCTGTAAATCATTTTTAATAACGATTAACGCTTCACTTGAACCGAAGAATACAGAGTTTACTGCGTGGAATGATTCAACGCGTGGTAAACCAGTGATTTTTGAAATTGCACCGCCGACAACGCGAACGATGAATGGTAAAACACCTAAATAACTAAAGATAGAAAGTAGTGCTGAGAAAAATACGATAATTAATAGTACGTTTAAGAAAAAGACAAAATCTCTTTGAATTCCATTAAAGAGAAAATCGACACCTGTCGTACCAAGCTTAATTAGTTTGTTGAAAACTTTACCAATGAAAATAATGATTTGTTGACCAATCTTTGTGCCAAACATAAACCAACCGATTAAAATTTGGAAACCAATCATAATAGCAATTGCACGGAAGTTGATTTTACTTTTGTTGTTTGACAAAGCAAAACATAAACCTAAAACGACAAGAATACCGATAATGCTCATTACATATTGCATGTAGTTGCCCCTTTCAGAAGTTCGTATAAAGTTTGTACATAAAACTCCCGTTATATTACTAAAAATAAAACAAAGAGGTTTTATGTCATACGTAAGATGTCTGACCTTTTAGAAAAATAAAAATAAAAAAAGACCCATATGGATTCACTTTCATCTATGAGAGAAAGCTAATCAATATGAGTCCTTTTTTGCACGTAGGCTAATATTCATTAGTTTTCCCCATAGTCCAGCAATTTAAGGTTGCCGGGTAGAAACTCTCGATCCATATTATCGAGTATATATGAGGTAACATCGTCCGTATTAAATTAGTAGTAGCGTAACATTAACAGAGAACTATCGTCAATAGCTTTTTTTCTTCCGATAGAAATAGACCATATAAGTATGATAAAATGTAACGCAGTGTTATGAAAAAGAGAGGTCGGAAAATGAGTACAAAAATGACGCCACCAGTTGAGAAAAACGAGTTTATAGATGTAGTATTTGAAGATTTAACACATGATGGTGCCGGTGTTGCGAAAGTAAAAGGATATCCTATTTTCGTTAAAAACGGATTACCAGGTGAAGAAGCCCAAATTAAAATTATTAAAGTGAAGAAAAACTTCGCGTTCGGTCGTTTAATGAAGCTTCATACAGAGAGCCCATATCGTAAAGATGCAGAATGCCCAGTGTACAATCAGTGCGGTGGTTGCCAGCTTCAGCACTTAACATATGAAGGGCAATTACAAGCGAAAGAAAAACAAGTACGTGACGTTATGCAGCGCATTGGCGGACTAAGCGATGTTCCTGTGCATCCTGTACTTGGCATGAAGAACCCATGGGTATACCGTAATAAAGCACAAGTACCAATCGGAGAACGTGAAGGCGGACTTGTAGCTGGTTTCTATCGTCAAGGAACGCATGACATCATTAATATGGAATCATGTTTAATTCAAGCAGAAGAGAACGATACATTAATTCAAGAAGTAAAACGTATTTGTGAAAAACACGGTATTTCGGCGTACAACGAAGAGCGTAACAAAGGAATACTTCGCCACGTAATGGCTCGTTACGGACAAGTAACAGGGGAAATCATGCTTGTCTTTATTACTCGTACAGCAGAATTGCCAAACAAAAAAGCAATCATTGAAGAAATTGCTGCGAAATTCCCAGAAGTAAAATCAATTGTTCAAAACGTAAACCCGAAACGTACAAATGTAATCTTCGGAGACACAACGACAGTACTGTACGGATCAGAATATATTTATGACTTTATCGGTGACATTAAATTTGCGATTTCAGCACGTTCATTCTATCAAGTAAATCCAGAACAAACGAAAGTGTTATACGATAAAACGTTAGAGTACGCAAAATTAGATGGTAACGAAACAGTAATTGATGCCTATTGTGGAATTGGATCAATCTCCTTATTCCTAGCACAAAAAGCGAAAAAAGTGTACGGCGTTGAAATCGTCCCAGAAGCAATCGAAGACGCAAATCGTAACGCAGCACTAAACAACATGACAAACGCTGAATTTGGCGTAGGAGAAGCAGAAGTAGTCATTCCAAAATGGTACAAAGAAGGCGTAATCGCTGACACAATGGTCGTAGATCCACCGCGTAAAGGCTGTGATGAAGCATTACTAAACACAATCATCGATATGAAACCAAAACGCGTCGTATACGTATCGTGTAACCCAGCAACATTAGCACGTGACTTAAAAGTACTAGAAGAAGGCGGATATAAAACGCAGGAAGTACAGCCTGTTGATATGTTCCCGCATACGACTCATGTAGAGTGTGTAGCTTGGCTTAAGTTGGTATAATAAACAAGCAGTTGATATAGGAAAATCTATACCATCTGCTTTTTGGTTTATCAAAATGCCATTTAGCAATGATTTTAGTTAAAATAAATATTGCTGATTTTCGTAAATTATAAATGTACTATTGTTATTTGGCTTTATATTTTTAAATTGTATTCATAGTGAGAGGATTTGAATTTGAAATGATAGATAATTTTTGGCGTGATTTACCACGACCATTTTTCGTACTTGCACCAATGGAAGATGTGACAGACGTTGTTTTCCGTCACGTAGTAAGTGAGGCTGGTCGTCCAGATGTATTCTTTACAGAGTTCACAAACTCGGATAGCTATTGTCATCCAGAAGGTATGAAAAGTGTACGTGGCCGTTTAATTTTTACAGAAGATGAACAACCGATGGTAGCACATATTTGGGGAGATAACCCTGAATATTTCCGTCAAATGAGTATTGGTATGGCGGAACTAGGATTTAAAGGCATCGATATTAACATGGGCTGCCCTGTACCGAACGTAGCATCAAGGGGAAAAGGTAGTGGCCTTATTCTACGTCCAGACGTTGCGGCAGAACTGATTCAAGCAGCAAAAGCAGGCGGACTACCTGTCAGCGTAAAAACAAGACTTGGCTTTAAAGAGTTAAGCGAGTGGGAAGATTGGTTAACGCATATTTTCAAACAAGATATCGCAAACCTTTCTATTCACTTACGTACAAGAGAAGAAATGAGTCAAGTGGATGCGCACTGGGAGCTAATTCCGGAAATTAAAAAATTACGTGATCGTATTGCACCAAATACGCTTCTAACAATAAACGGAGATATCCCTGACCGTAAAACAGGGCTGGAGCTTGCTGAAAAATACGGCATAGATGGCGTAATGATTGGACGAGGCATTTTCAAAAATCCATTTGCTTTTGAAAAAGAACCAAGAGAGCATAGTAGTAAAGAACATCTAGATCTTTTAAGGCTACAGCTTGATCTTCAAGATCAATATGCAGAAGTATTACCACGCTCTATCACAGGACTACATCGCTTCTTCAAAATTTATGTAAAAGGCTTCCCTGGAGCTGCTGAACTAAGAAATCAATTGATGAGCACGAAGTCGACTGATGAAGTGCGTACATTGCTTGATAAGTTTGAGGCGAATGTTAATGTGGTAGAAGGTAGTGAAACGGTGTAACTTTTGAAAGGTAGAGGGGATGGATTTTATTCATTTATGGGGAGTTGTTTTATTTAGTTTTGAGGTCTTTTTTAGACGATAACTGAAAGGGAAATTTCTTAAGAATGAATAAAGCTATCAGTATCTTTTTGTTGTAACATATACTTTGTATATGTGGGGTGTTTGGTTTGATTGAATTTAGTTTAAAATGAGGCAACTTTCCTTTTGGAGAGTTGTCTTTTATGCTTTACAGTATATATAAAGGCAAGTAATTAGAGTGAATGGGGAAGGTTGAAGTGAAAAAGAAGAAAAAGCTATCAGTTATGAAAATTTTAATATATATGCTAATAGCAATTGTAGTTATTAATTGGATCTATAAGACACCCGAAGAGAAAAAAGCAGACTTAGAAGAAAAAGTTGCGAGCTATGAAGAGTTTGAATCACACTGTATAACATATGAAGATTGGAATGTTGGTAAAGGTGGGAACAAAAATTTAAATACTTTGTATAATGATCCTCAAGAATGCTTGGAAAAAGAATTATTTATATGGCAGAACGATGGTACGGAGCTAACAAAGGGAGTAGCCAAATTAGTATTTCATAAAACAGATTACTATTTTACAGAAGAAGAATTAAAAGATGATATTCAAACGGAGGCGGAAAATAAATACAAATTACTTGAAGAAATCCAGCGCGAATGTAAATCTACATTGCTTGGGGGTTTTTCATATGATTATTATACAGATGGATATGATTATATAATAGAGGACACATTAGGCGAAAAATCAAAGATGAATGAAAAAATTTTTAATAGTCTATTTGAAATTAAAAAAACTTATAAAAATAATTAACTAGGTGTATGAGGGAAATAGAATATTTGTAAAATGGCTACTGTTTTATTTGATAAAAACTATAGGGTATTCAAATGACACGATGGATAAGAAATATACTACCTTTTCTCCACGGTTACACTATTTTCTTGGTTTCTGGTTATAACCTCCACAAGCAATAATCCACCCAAGACTACAAAACCTCCCCCTAAAATGTTAAAGTAGTAACTTAACGACATTCATTTACACATGCTAAAAGCATTACTATAATCAACATTTCTGGAGGCAAAACAATGGCAATGAGCAACAACGATATATTAAAAAGAGTAAGGTACGCTTTAGATATAAAAGATATAGATATGGTAGAAATCTTTGAACTTGGCGGGATGGAAGTAACGAAAGAAGACGTAGTTGATATGCTTACAAAAATAAAAAGAGCGCCTCAGCATGAAGCTGAAAATGATGATGTAATCGAAGATGAGTACGTATTAACATGCGACATGATGATGTTAGAGGCATTTTTAAATGGATTTATTACTTTAAAAAGAGGGAAGCAAGATCCGAAACCAGGACAACCGGCACCTGTACAGAGCAAGGAGAGTGCCAATAACCTTCTTCTAAAGAAGATGAAAATCGCACTATCATTAACGAGTGAGGATGTACTTGATATATTAGATAGCGTAGGTGTTACGGTAACAAAAGGAGAGTTAGGCGCTCTATTAAGAAAAAAAGGCCATAAAAATTACAAAGAGTGCGGCGATAGATACGCAAGGAATTTCATTAAGGGATTAGGTGTAAAGTATAGAGGGTAATGAGTTTGTTAAAGCAGCAAATGATATAATAGGTAGAGTAGGACGTTTGTATCCTACTCTTTTTTACTTGTAAAAATAATACACTAGGTGATGAAATGGTACATACATATTTAGGTGAGACAATTCATTTTCATATAACTTATAAAAAGAAAAAGTCTGTGCGTCTTTTTGTAGATTCGTACGGAAATGTGGAAGTGCAAGCTCCAAAAGGGACACCTGTTGAATACTTAGTCCAGTTGCTAGAGGAGAAGTGGGATTGGATTCAGACAACCCGTAAGGAAATGCAGGAGCGAGCGCTTGGATCACAGGAAAAGGATTACGATCAAGGAGAGGGCTTTCTATATTTAGGAAATACGTATCCGATACAAATTTCTCAAGATGCAAGCATTACGCAAGATAATGCAGTATTTGAGGGAGATAAGCTACATATTTATGTGAAAGAGCTTAAGGATGAGAAAGTACAGCAAGCTTTAAAACGATTTTACTATAAGCAGTGTAAGTCATTAGTAGAGAAGAGTATTAAAGCGCATCAAAGTAATTTCAAAACAAAACCACGCTCTATTCGTATTACAGATAGTAGTCGTACGTGGGGTACTTGTGATTCGAATTTACAACTAACATTCAATTGGAAGCTAGCGATGGCACCACAGCGAGTAATTGATTATGTAGTCGTTCACGAAATGTGCCATATGGTTCATTTAAATCATGATCGCTCTTTCTGGCGTCTTGTCGGGAAGATAATGCCTGATTATAAGGAAATGGAGAACTGGTTAGCGTTATCTAGTTGGAAGATGACGGTTTAGGAAGGGATATCGATTTTTGTTGGTAAATCGATATTCCTTGTCGAATCGTTGATATATTGTGAGTTATGATAGATATATTCGAAAAATCGTTGATATAATTTCATTTACCACAGAATTGTTCAAAGGATTGAAAAAAAGGAGATGTCACAAGGGACATCTCCTTTTTTCGAGCATATAGATCATCGCCCAAACTTCACAACAAAATCTCCGTCCACTTTCTCCAGTTCATACCCACGATACCCATCCGAAAGCAACGCCTGCTGTCCACCAGCATTGTTCATTGGAACGCTCTTAATATCCGTCCAATCCCTTTCATTGTCCTCATGCAATTCCTTCACAAAAACATACCGCAGACTACCACCATACTTCTCCTTCAGCGCAGCAATCTCCATCCCTTGCGCAAACTTATCCTTCAAACTCGGAATGTTAAAAGGAGCAACGGTGCAGCATACATAATCATATTTGCTGTCTTCTTTTTGCAATTCTTCCATAATGACTTTTGCTAATATTTTTTGCATCCCATTTCCTCGACAGTTCGGGTGAACGTTTGATATTTCTTGATAGATGACGCGGTGTAGTTCGCTTTCTGTTAAGCCAATATCAAGTCCTAAATGTTCATCGTCGATAGGAGGGACGAGTAGGGCCCGAAATGCGATAAGTTCATTTTCGATAAAAGCACCAATCATCATGCCGTTTCCTTCTAAAATGTATTGAAATTCTTCTTGTGAGAGCGGCTGTAAACGGCTTTTATCTTCTAGTGCTTCAACTACGACGTTCTGCAGTAATAAAATTTGCTCGATGTGCTCTAGTGATAGTAATGTAACGTGAAATGGATCGTTATTTTGTTTTAATGATCCTTTGTATAGAACTGTCATGCGTTAGTCCTCCTTTAGCGTACAACGTCTTGAAAGACGGTTAGTTCTTGTAGGGTATCTTCATTTATTTCAATGCCGAGTCCTGGCTTTTCGTTTAAGCGAATAAATGGTACGTCGTAATGTAAGTCTCCGATGTCTTTCGTGAACTTTAATGGACCTGTTAGCTCGACGCTCGTAATGATCTTTTTCGAGAAAGCGACATGGAATCCTGCGGAAGAGGCAATAGATGATTCGACCATGGATCCAACTTGGCATTCAATGCCTGCCATTTCGGCTTGATGAGCGAGTTTTACAGCTGGATATATGCCACCGCATTTCATTAGTTTTATATTTACTTTATCAGCCGCGTCTAATTTAATGATTTGGCGCATTTCACGAGAGGCCTTTAATCCCTCATCAATCATAAGCGGAAGGTCTGTTTTAGAACGAATGTGAGCCATTGCGTCAATATCATCCGCTATAACAGGCTGTTCAATCCAGTCGATGTTTAAATGACCTAATGAACGAAGTGCCGTTAATGTGTTTGCGCTATTTTTCCACCCTTGGTTTACATCAACGCGAATAGCGATGTCATTTCCTACACGTTCTCGTACAGCTTCAATACGTTTTACATCTTCTTTTACATTTGTACCAACTTTCATTTTGAAAGATTGGTAACCTTTTTGAATCATAGAAGCAGCTTCTTCAGCCATATCTTCAGGATCGGCAATACTTAAAACGTGAGTGACAGGGAATTCTTCATGATAGCGCCCGCCAATTAATTGATATACAGGTTGATTTAGTTTTTTACCCATTATATCGAAACAAGCGATATCAATTGCGGCCTTCGCAGTAGGCACACCGTAAATTGTATTGTCCATCATATCGTGTATTTTCTCGATATTCATTGGATTTTGCCCAATGAGCGCAGGAGCAAGTGTATGTTTTAAAGTATGGAAAGTACTTTCCCATGATTCGCCTGTAACGTGATCATCAGCAACGCCTTCACCATAACCGATAATGCCTTCATCTGTTTCCATTTTTACGATAATAGAAGGCATATCAGAATAAGAACCATAACTAATAATAAACGGATCGCGAAGCGGTAAACGAATTGCATAAAGGTGAATAGCGGTAATTTTCATTGAATAAAGACCCCTTCCTGTTTACAATGGTTTTGTACATTTGATATAGTTGACGTTAAATAGTCGTTAATTAATGATAAGGAGTTAGAGAAAATGATGATAAAAATTGCAGTTGTCGGTTCAAAAGAGTTTATGGAGACACTTTTACCTGTTGCTCATAAACTAGAAGAAATAGAGATTGATCCATATATTTACCTTCATCCTGCAGAATCTTCTGAACTATTAAAGCGTTTAAAGCCTTGTGATGTCATCTTTTTCTCAGGTGCTTTACCTTATTATATGGCAAAAGAAATAAGAGAACAATTACGAATTCCAAGTACGTACTTACAGCAAGACGAGACAACTGTCGCATCTTCCATTCTTTCTGTCATGTATCACCAAGGAATTCAACCACATAAAATTTCAATTGATTTAGTAGACCGCTCATTTATTATAAATGTGTTCCAAGATATCGGTATAAAAGAAAGTCCACAAGTGTTTGATTATGAAAATATGCTGTGGAGTAAAGATGAAATAAATAGAGTTATTGATTTTCATGTAGCTAAATATCAATCTGGAGAAGCTCAGTTAGCTTTAACTAGTATTCATGCTGTCTATGATGAACTTCAAAAAATAGGTATCCCTTCAAAACGTATGATAGATCCAAAGCAATCCATTATACATGGGTTAAAAGATGCAAAAATAAAAGCTGAGTTAGCAAAAAGCCATTCAGCTACTGTTGGTGCTTGTATGATTTCTTCTTTAGAATTACGAGAAGGTTTGCTTGAGCAATTAGATGTCATTTCAAAAGAACTACGTGGCTCATTTAAAAAAATTGATGAAATGACGTTCATTTTGTATACGACTCGTGGTGATATTGAATCGATTATAAAAACAAATATGATAAATAATTTATTTGCGAGTATAGAAGGAACGATAGCTATTGGATTTGGTTACGGAAAAACTGTGAAGGAAGCAGAGCAAAATGCTAAAATCGCTCAAGGTTTCGCGAAGAATAATCCAATAGACCACTGTTTTTATATACTAACAAGTGATAAAGAACTATTTGGTCCGTTCCCGAAAGAACAGAGAGTACAAAGCTTGAAGAATGACAACCCGGCACTAATGAAAATAGCGAAGGAAACGAAGCTTAGTCCAGCAAATTTATCAAAAATTATTCAATTTAGTCAATCACATCCGTCATTGAAGTTTACGGCAGCAGATCTTTCTGAATACTTACAAGTGACTCGGCGATCAACTGAAAGGTTATTAAAGAAACTAGTTGAGTATGGGTATGCTCATATTTGCGGCGAGGAAATGCCTTATCAACAAGGACGCCCTCGCGCAATATATGAACTGAATTTACCGTTATCTTTAAGCTTCTAATTGAGCTTTTTGTTTTTTTAGTAGTTCCGCTTTTTCAATGTCAGATAGTTTCGTAATTGTGAGACCAGTTATGCCGTAAATGATTGAGATAATAGGTACAATGAAATTTAATATAGCATAAGGAGCATATTCAAATGCACCTACGCCAAGTGTTGCAAGAATAAATACACCGCACGTATTCCAAGGTACGAAGACAGAAGTTAAAGTTCCACCATCTTCTAATGCTCTGGATAAATTTTTAGAATGTAGTCCTTTTTCTGTGTATGCATTTGCGTACATTCTTGAAGGAACAACAATCGAAATATATTGTTCAGAGCAAGTAAGGTTTGTTGCAAAGCAAGAAGCAATAGTAGAGGCGATAAGCCCTTTTGCTGATGTCGCTAACTTTAAAATTTGATTTACAATTGAGCGAAGGATACCTGTATGTTCTAATACTCCTCCGAAAGTCATAGCGACAATTGTCATAGAGACTGTATTCATCATTGAATCTAAGCCGCCACGGTTAAATAGTTCGTCTACTAGCTTGTTTCCAGTGTCTATAACAAATCCAGTTTGGAGTGCACCGACAGATGCAGAGACAGAACCACCTTGAATAAAGACTTGTGATAAAAATCCTAAAATAATACCTACAAGAATAGCTGGGATGGCAGGAACTTTTTTAGCGACCAATACCATAACGACTACAGGTATGATTAATAGGAAAGGTGAGATAACAAAGTTTTGTTGCAATACTTGTAACGTTTGATCGATGCTTTTTGCATCAATATTGTTAGCTCCGAAGCTTCTTCCTAATAATGCATAAACGATAAGAGTAATAATTAAACCTGGAATTGTAGTAAATAACATATGACGAATATGTGTAAATAAATCTGTATTTGTTAATCCTGCGGCTAAGTTTGTTGTGTCTGAAAGCGGTGACATTTTATCGCCGAAGTAAGAACCGGAAATGATAGCACCAGCCACCATTGGAGCTGGAATTCCCATACTTAGGCCAATTCCCATTCCTGCAACACCAATTGTCCCCATTGTAGACCAAGAGCTACCAATTGCTAATGCAACAATAGAACAAATAATTGTAATTGAAACGAGAAATAGTGATGGAGTTAAAAGATTTAAACCGTAATAAATCATTGTTGCGACGATTCCGCCACCAATCCAAGCACCGATTGTTAAGCCAACAAGAATAATAATAACGATAGCAGGTAATGCAAGACGAATCCCCTTATACATTGCTTCTTCAAGATCGTTCCACTTGTAACCGTAACGCCAAGCGACGGTAGAAGCAACGGTTGTACCGATAATAAGTGGAACATGAGGGCTTTGTTTTAATACAACAATTGTAACCATCATAACTGCAACGGTAATGATAATAGGGATAATCGCTATTCCAAAAGGTATTTCTTTTTTCATAAAGTTCCTCCTTGTTACGTATGTTTGTTTGTATTTTTAGAATTGTCGTAAAATAGACGTTATTAAATTATAATAACTAGAAATCAATGTAAGCGTCAACAAAAAACAGAAAATAAGGAATGTTCTAGTTGTTCGTTTAGTTTGTAATGTCGATGCAGAGTGAAGCCTTAAAGTATTTAAAAATAAACAATTGACTTTTTTCTTAAAATTCAATATGTTCATAAAAACATCTGTTTTTCATAAGTATAATTAACCTGAATGGTTTTGGAATTTGGGAAGGAGAATGTAGCTTTGAAAACATTAGAATTACAAGAGCGTTTAACTGAAATTTTTCAGCATTTACATGAAAACCCTGAAGTGAGTTGGAAAGAGTATGAAACGACAGCGTATATTACTAACTTTTTAAAAGAAGAAGGAATTTCATATAAAGTATTTGATGATTGCCCAGGCGTGATTGCTGAAATTGGAAGCGGAAATCCAGTTATTGCAATTCGTGCTGATATGGATGCACTGTGGCAAGAAGTGGATGGAGAGTTTAAAGCGAATCATTCATGTGGTCACGATGCTCATATGACAATTGTGATGGGACTTATTTTACAATTGAAAAATATGAGATGGGATAGTGGAACAGTTAGGTTTATTTTTCAGCCAGCAGAGGAAAAAGGAAATGGTTCTTTAAAGATGGTAGAGAAGGGTGCTGTGGATGATGCTGATTTCTTATTCGGTGTTCATTTACGCCCAATTGAAGAACTGCCTTTGAAACAAGCTGCCCCATCTATTCGTCACGGAGCAGCAGGATTTTTAGAAGGAACGATTCACGGAGATGATGCGCATGGGGCACGCCCGCATCAAGGGATAAATGCAATTGATGTCATTTCTATGATCAATATCGGTTTAAAAAATATATGGCTACCACCGCAAAGTTCATATTCAGTGAAGATGACGAGGTGCCAAGCTGGTGGAGATAACCTAAATATCATTCCAGGTAACGGGCATTTTAGCTTAGATGTTAGAGCAGAAAATAATATATTACTAAATGAATTAAAGCAAAAAATAGAGCAAGTAATTCTGTCAGCTGAATCAATGGGATCTAAAGTATCTTATGAGTGGATTGATCTTGCACCAGGAGCTGAAGTTTCAGAAGAAGCTGAGCGCTTTATGCGAAAAGGCATTCTTGAAGTGTACGGGGAAGAGGGGTGCACTGGGCCACTGTATACGACAGGAAGCGATGATTTCCATTACTACACAGTGAAGAGACCACATTTAAAAGCTGTCATGCTTGGACTAGGGGCAAATCTACAACCTGGATTACACCATCCGTATATGAAGTTCGATCATAGTTGTATTATGGATGGGGTAGAAATATTAAAACAAACTGTATTGAAAGTGTTAGAAGACAGGGGCTAGAGAGCTCCTGTTTTTTTGTGGTAATTTGTCGTTAAGTCGATATCCTTTGTCGAAACGTCGATATATTGAAAAAATCGTTGATATATTCGAAGTTACGATAGATATATTCAGAAAATCGTTTATATAATTTCACGTATCAGTTAACTTGATGGAAAATGAGTCTCCAGTACATGGTGTATAATAATAAGTACCATTTTTTAATAGGAGAAAATCAATGAACGAACAATATTATGATGCAGTTTTAAACATAAAAACAGTCGGTGAGCAAAAAGGGTTTAACAAGTCTATGCACTATCATCGTTATGAACCGACGCCGTATAGCGGGTTAGATGAGTTACTGAATCAATATGAAATACGAAGTAGTGACCGAATTGTAGACTTTGGATGCGGAAAAGGACGATTAAACTTTTACATGCACCATAAGTGTGGTGCTTCAGCGGTTGGAATTGAAATGAATGAAGAGTTTTATAAAGAAGCAATGGATAATCTTGATCGTTATGCACGAAAGGTACGAAACAGTAAAGATAAGATTGGGTTTGAATGTTGTTTAGCGCAGGAATATGAGATTGATCCACGTGATAACCGGTTTTATTTCTTTAATCCATTTTCTGTACAAGTATTTATGAACGTAGTAAATAACATTTTACTTTCGGTAGAAGAAGCGGAGAGAGAAGTGGATATTATTTTATACTATCCTTCTGAAGATTATATTTTCTTCTTAGAGAACCAGACTGGGTTTGAGCTGAAGAGGGAAGTAAGATTGCCTGGGGCTTATGAGAAGAATGGAAATGAGAGATTTTTAGTTTATACATTAAGATTATAAAAAAGCAGGTGCCAAGGCACCTGCTTTTTTTACTCACGTCTATATATTAGTTACGGATTAAGTAATCAAATGCACCTAAAGCTGCGTTTGCACCTGAACCCATAGAGATGATGATTTGTTTGTACGGATTATTTGTACAGTCACCTGCAGCAAACACTCCTGGTACGTTTGTAGCGCCGTGCTTGTCTATTACGATTTCACCGCGAGCGCGTTCAACTGTTTCGCCTAACCAGTCTGTGTTTGGCACAAGACCGATTTGTACGAATACACCTTGTAATTCAACGTGATGAACTTCTTCAGTTTCACGATCGATGTAAGAAATACCGTTTACTTTATCAGTACCAGTGATTTCCTTCGTTTGAACGTTTTTCAGAACAGTTACGTTTGGTAAGCTGTTAAGACGCTCTTGTAATACAGCATCAGCTTTTAATTCTGGCATGAATTCAAGAACAGTTACGTGCTTAACAATACCTGCTAAGTCGATAGCTGCTTCAATACCAGAGTTACCGCCGCCGATAACTGCTACGTCTTTTCCAATGAATAATGGACCGTCACAGTGTGGGCAGTATGCTACACCTTTGTTTTTGAACTCAGCTTCACCTGGTACGCCAACGTTACGCCAGCGAGCACCTGTTGAAACGATTACGCTCTTACTTTTCAGAATAGCGCCGTTTTCAAGTTCCACTTCAATAAGTTCTTTTTTCTCTAAACGTTTCGCACGTTGTAGATTCATTACATCGATGTCGTATTCTTTTACGTGCTCTTCAAGGCTTGCTACTAGCTTAGGACCTTCAGTGCGTTTTACGCTAATGAAGTTCTCAATACCCATAGTATCCATTACTTGACCACCGAAGCGCTCAGCAACGATACCAGTGCGGATGCCTTTACGTGCTGCATAAATTGCTGCACTTGCACCAGCAGGGCCGCCACCAACAACAAGAACATCGTATGGATCTTTATCAGAAAGCTCTGATGCATCTGGACCGTTACCCATTTTAGCTAAAATTTCTTCAAGTGTCATACGACCGCTTCCGAAAGATTCGCCGTTTAGGTAAACAGTAGGTACTGCCATGATGTCTTTGCTTTCTACTTCCTCTTTGAATGCAGCGCCATCAATCATAGTATGTGTAATACCAGAGTTAAGAACGCTCATTACGTTAAGAGCTTGTACAACATCAGGACAGTTATGACAACTTAGGCTGATATAAGATTCAAAATGATATTCGCCTTGAATGTTTTTAATTTGATCGATTAGTTTTTGTTCAACTTTTGGAGCGCGTCCACTTACTTGTAGTAAAGCTAACACTAATGAAGTAAATTCGTGTCCTAATGGAATACCAGCGAATACGACACCAGTGTCTTCACCAGGGCGATTTACGCTAAAGCTTGGTGTTCTCTCTAGTTCAACTTTTTCTACTGTAATCTTAGATGACATAGTAGCTAATTCATCTACTAGAGCTAACATATCTTTAGATACGTTGTCGTCTCCAGCGCTTACTTTAAGTAAAATATCGTTCTCCATTAACTGAAGGTATTGGGATAGTTGTGTTTTTATATCTGCATCTAGTATCATTTTGATCGAACTCCTTAGATTTTGCCTACAAGGTCAAGGCTTGGTTTAAGTGTAGCAGAACCCTCTTGCCATTTAGCTGGGCAAACTTCACCTGGGTTGTTACGTACGTATTGAGCTGCTTTAATTTTGTTAACAAGAATGCTTGCGTCACGACCGATACCGTCAGCATTGATTTCCATAGATTGGATAACGCCGTCTGGATCGATGATGAATGTACCACGAGCAGCAAGACCTTCTTCTTCCATTAAAACGTTGAAGTTTGTAGTGATTGTGCGAGTTGGGTCACCAATCATGATGTACTCGATTTTGCCGATAGTTTCTGAGCTATCATGCCATGCTTTGTGAGTGAAGTGAGTGTCTGTAGATACAGAGTATACTTCAACGCCTAACTCTTTAAGAGTTGCGTATTGGTTTTGTAAGTCTTCAAGTTCAGTTGGGCAAACGAATGTGAAGTCAGCTGGGTAGAAACAAACTACACTCCATTTTCCTTTTAAACTTTCGTCAGTAACTTGGATAAATTCTCCATTATGGTAAGCATTAGCTTTAAACGGTTTTACTTCTGTGCCGATTAATAACATATTAAAATTCCTCCTAAATGTTGGTTTTGAGCATCAAAAAATAGTTTGCTCATAAAATATATTTTTTAATTAACTATAATAATTCTAATTCGATATTAATTATCATATAGAATTGGTTATTTTGTCAAGAGAATAAACCAACTTTATATCAATTTAATTAATATTTATTCTCAATTAAGGCTATTAGGGAATTGAAAGGTAATTTTAAGTTTATAAATTTTCAATGAGTGTTTGAAAGAGTAGTGTGTATGTTAGAGGTATGTTGTAAGTATAAATTCATAGGAAGGAAATATTTCTTAGAAGTTGTGGATTTGAAAAGGAACTGCTTACTTCTATTCTACAAAGAATTGTGCGATAAAGAAAATAAAATGAATCGGAATTTTTTTGAACAATTTTTGTCATCTCAAATATATAATTAGGAAGTATATTGTAATGATAATTAGAAACATTGACTCAAATTGCTAACAAGATATAATAAAATCTAGATATACATTTCAAAAAGAAGAACATATATTATAGGATAAAAAATTTAACCATATTATTTTTTATAGCTTTTAGAAAACGCTTACAATTAGTGTGGAGGGGAAACCATGTCTAAGTTCACAAAGTATTTTTTAATGGAAGCTAACGATGTGATTGTATATGTGAAAGAGAAATTATCTAAGTTTGAGGATGCAAAGGGGTTACAGTGTAAAGAAATAGGTGATGGTAATTTAAATTATGTGTTTCGCGTTTGGGATGAAAAGGAGAACATTTCTGTTATTGTAAAGCAAGCTGGGGATACAGCACGTATTTCAGATGAGTTTAAGTTGTCGACGAATCGAATTCGTATAGAATCAGATGTTTTGCAGTTGGAGGAGGAGCTAGCACCTGGGCTTGTTCCAAAGGTGTATTTGTTTGATAGTGTGATGAATTGTTGCGTAATGGAAGATTTATCGGATCATACAATATTACGTACAGCACTTATAAATCATCAAATATTTCCGAGGCTTGCGGATGATTTAACGACCTTTTTGGTAAATACACTCTTATTAACATCGGATGTTGTAATGAATCATAAAGAGAAGAAGGAACTTGTGAAGAATTATATAAATCCTGAGTTATGTGAGATTACAGAAGACCTCGTATACGCTGAGCCATTTACAAATCATAATAAGCGTAATGAGTTATTTCCATTAAATGATGGATGGATTAGAGAGCATATTTATAGTGATAAAGAGCTTCGTATCGAAGTAGCAAAACTTAAGTTTTCTTTTATGACGAATGCACAGGCGCTTATTCACGGTGATTTGCATACTGGTTCTGTTTTTGTAAAAAGTGATTCCACAAAGATAATTGATCCTGAGTTTGCCTTTTATGGACCTATGGGATATGACGTCGGGAATGTAATGGCGAATTTAATGTTTGCTTGGGTAAATGCAGATGCAACGATGTCAGATGGAGCTGAGAAGGATACGTATATGGATTGGTTACAATCTACAATGGTAGAGGTAATTGATCTATTTAAGAAGAAGTTTTTAGATGCTTGGAATATTCATGTGACAGAGATTATGGCGAAGGAAGAAGGCTTTAACGAAATCTATTTACAATCTGTATTAGAGGATACAGCTGCAGTGACAGGCCTTGAGTTAATTCGTCGTATTGTTGGGCTAGCGAAAGTAAAAGATATTACTTGTATTGAGAATGAGGAAGTACGTGCTAGAGCGGAACGCATTTGTCTTCAAGTTGCAAAGAAATTTATTTTACGAGCGAATCAATATAAAACAGGTACAAGCTTTGTAGAAACGTTAAAAGAACAGTCAATGCACTATGCGAAGTAAGGGGAGAAGATGATGGAAGAGCAATTAATACCAATCCAGTGGAAAGATGATGCTTTAGTTTTATTAGATCAAACAGTATTACCGAATGAAGTTGTCTATGAATCTTTTAAAACAGCTGAAAGTGTGTGGGATGCGATTCAAGTAATGAAAGTAAGAGGAGCTCCAGCGATTGGTGTTTCAGCAGCTTACGGTGTGTATTTAGGAGCCAAGGCAGTTCCTCAAAGTACGGTGGAAGAATTTATAGAGGAAGTCAAAAAAGTATGTGCATATTTGGCAACATCGAGACCGACGGCGGTAAATTTATTTTGGGCACTTGAAAGAATGGAGAATGTGGCGAAAGAAAATACCCACTTATCAATCTCTCAGTTGAAAGATAGATTACTAGAAGAGGCAAAAGAGATTCATAGAGAAGATGAAGAAATTAACCGTCAGATTGGAGAGCATGCATTAACATTATTCCACGATGGAATGGGAGTATTAACACATTGTAATGCGGGTGCGTTAGCGACGACTAAGTATGGTACTGCGACAGCTCCAATGTACTTAGCGAAAGAAAAAGGATGGGACTTAAAAATCTATTCTGATGAAACACGCCCTAGATTACAAGGTTCAACGTTAACAGCATTAGAACTACAGCGAGCGGGAATTGACGTCACTGTCATTACGGATAATATGGCGGCTATGGTCATGTCACAAGGGAAGATTGACGCTGTAATCGTTGGATGTGACCGTGTGGCAGCAAACGGTGATGTAGCAAATAAAATTGGAACATTAGGCGTATCTATTTTAGCGAAATACTACAACATTCCATTTTATGTAGCAGCACCAATACCAACAATTGATTTAAAAACACTGACAGGAAAAGAAATTCCAATCGAGGAAAGAGATGCTTCTGAAGTGATTAATTGCTTTGGACAATATTCTGCTCCGAAAGAAAGTAAAGTATATAATCCAGCATTTGATGTCACGCCACATGAAAATGTAACAGCAATTATTACGGAAAAAGGGATTGTAAAGGCACCATTTACGGAAAACTTAAAAAAGCTATTTCAATAAGTAGATAGATACAAAGTCAGTCATCATAAGCTTCATACTTAGGGGGATGTATATGTTATTACAAAAAGAAAGAGAAGAAATTGTAGCGTATGGAAAGAAAATGATTTCTAGCGGTTTAACAAAGGGGACCGGTGGTAATATTAGTATTTTTAATCGCGAACAAGGGCTTGTTGCAATTAGCCCAAGTGGTTTAGAGTATTATGAAACAAAACCTGAAGATGTAGTTATATTAAACTTAGATGGTGAAGTAGTAGAGGGAGAGAGAAAACCATCAAGTGAGCTTGATATGCATCTTATTTATTATAGAAATCGTGAAGATATAAATGCACTTGTGCATACACACTCTCCTTACGCGAAGACGATTGCATCATTAGGATGGGAACTTCCTGCTGTATCGTATTTAATTGCTTTCGCAGGTCCGAATGTTCGCTGTGCGCCGTATGAAACATTTGGTACGAAGCAATTAGCGGAGGCTGCTTTTGAAGGTATGATTGATCGACGTGCCGTGTTACTTGCCAATCACGGTTTAATTGCAGGGGCAAATCATATAAAAATGGCATTTACTGTTGCGGAAGAGATTGAGTTTTGTGCGCAAATTTATTATCAAACGAAAAGTGTTGGGGAGCCGAAGCTATTGCCAGAAGACGAGATGGAGAATTTGGCGAAGAAGTTTGAAGGATATGGGCAGCAGTAGAATAAAAACACCCTCAAGAAGATCTTGAGGGTGTTTTTTACGCCTTTTTAAGCAACAAATACATAAAGTAAGGAGCACCAATTAAAGCAACAACAATACCTGCCGGGATACCGTTAGGTTCAACGATATTTCGTCCGATTGTGTCTGCTAATAGTAATAGCCACCCGCCGATTAAAAGGGCAATAGGCATGAAGATTTGATGCCTTGGACCTACTAAAGATTTTGCGATGTGAGGAGCCATCAGCCCGATAAAGCTAATTCCTCCTGTTACGGAAACAGCAGCAGCTGCAAGCGCAACGGCTGCAACTAATAAGTATCTGCGTTCTTTTTCAATTTCAATTCCAACGCCAATTGCGACTGGTTCGTTTAATGCTAGAATGTTTAATCGATTTGCTTTATAGAAAACAAACGGAATTAATACGATTAGCCATGGGAGCATTGCGAAAATGAAGATCCAGTCATCTCCCCAAATATTTCCGGCAATCCATTTTGAAATAAAGTCTACTTTCATACGATCTGCGGATGAAATAAGGACAATCATCGTTCCAGATAGTGCAAATGCAAAACCGATACCGGTTAATGTTAATCGTACCGGCTGAAGTCCTGTTGATTTGCTATATGAAAATACGTAAATTAGAACAGCTGTCAGAAATGCCCCGATAAATCCAACGACAGGTAGTAAGTAAAGAAATGAACCTACATCTATTGGAAAGTATAAAAAGAAAATAGCGACAGCAACACCGGCCCCAGAGTTAATTCCGAGAATACCAGGTTCAGCTAAATCATTTCGGGTAATTCCTTGCAGAATAGCCCCTGATAAAGCGAGAGCCATACCAGCTAATAATGTAATGATAATTCTAGGTAGCCTTAAAGAGTATAAAACAAACTCTTCTTTAAAGGTTCCTTGTCCCATTAGTGTTGGGAGTAGCCGATCATAAGATAAAGAGGCTGAACCGAGTCCCATTCCAATTACAATGGTTGTAATGGTTATTATAAGTAAAGCGAGTATGATAAGACGTTGTTTTCTTAAAATAGATGGCATCATGAGAACGTTTTTCCTCCTTTACGAACAATGAATAGGAAGAATGGTAACCCTACAATTGCGACAATAGCGGCAACTGGTGTTTCGTACGGAGCGTTAATCGTACGTCCGATTGTATCTGCCAGTAGCATAAAGGAAGCGCCAGCAATTGCTGACATCGGTATAACAAATCGGTAATCTGGACCGACAATAGGGCGCACCATATGAGGCACCATTAAACCGATAAATGCCATATTTCCGACAAGCGCTACAGAAGCACCAGCAAGTAAGATGATAATGATAAATAAAATGGTTTTAATGAAGATAATTTTTTGACCGAGTCCAATAGCTACTTCTTCACTGAAACTAAGGACTGTTAATTTTTTTGCTAGTAAGATAGCGATAAAGATACTGATTGAAATAACTGGAATAATAACTTTTAATTGGCTCCAAGTTGTTCCAATAACGCCTCCAGCAGTCCAAAGTGATACATCTTGTGAAATTTTGAAGTAAATGCCGACACCTTCTGAAATTGCGAGTAGAAATGCTGAAACGGCAGCACCAGCTAATACAATTCGAAGAGGGGAGAGCCCACCTTTTTTCACCATACCAATTCCAAATACCATAATTGCGCCAACAGCAGCCCCGATAAAGCAAGCTAATGTTAAGTAAAGGTAGCTAATGGAAGGATTGAAAGCAAGTGTAAGTGCAAGCGCAGCATTGGCTCCACCAGATAGCCCTAGTAATCCAGGATCTGCAAGTGGATTTCGTGTCAATCCTTGCATAATTGCTCCAGAAACAGCAAGTCCAGATCCTACAAAAATAGCAGCAACTTCACGTGGCAAACGTATCTCGCGAATGATAGATATTTTGTCTCCTTTAGCGGAGGAAGTGAGTGCTAACCATACGTCTTTTATAGAAGTATCAGCAGCACCTACCACCATTGCAACCATAAAAATAAGAAAGAATGCAATTATGCTCAAAATTAGTTTGTATGTAAAAGCAATAGAACGTGGATTATCATGATCTTTTGTCATTCGTTTCACATCTTTTCTGTTCATAGAATAAAGGAAGAGGAATTCTTAAATTAAGAATTCCTCATGTTTGTATTATTTACCAAGAAAGCTCTTCTTAAAGAAGTCTAGTTGGAAATCTAATGTAAGTGGATCATTGAAATAGAATTCCATCATGTTTGCTTCGTATACGCGATTATTTTTTACTGCTGGGATGTTTTTATATGATTCTGTCTCTTGGAATGAGTTATCAGTCTCTTTGTTTTTACTTACGATTAAGTAATCACCAGCAAACTCAGGTAATACCTCAGTAGATAATGCGTAATAACCTTCTTTTAATGCTTTTTCTTTTACTTTTTCAGGCATTTTTAATTTCATTTCTTGGTACAGAATTTCTGTTCCACGGCCCCAGTTCTCGCCGTAAACATAAAGCTGTTTGTTGAAGTTTTCTACAACAGAAACTGTTGCATCTTCACCGATTTTTGCTTTAATTTCTTTACCAGCTTCTTGTGCACGTTTCTTGAAGTCATCAACCCAAGTTTTTGCTTCTTTTTCTTTGTTTAATAATTTACCGATTTCTAAATGCTGTGTTAAGTAATCAACTTTTCCGTAAGTGTATGTTACAGTAGGAGCGATTTTCTTTAACTTATCAACATTTTTAATATTTGATAAACCAATGATTAAATCTGGATTTAGTTCAGCGATTTTTTCAACATTTTCATCTGATACTTCAGCAACATCTTTAAGTTTGCTATCAAAACGTGGGTTTTGTTTAGACCATGAATCTACCCCAACAAGATTTATACCTAATGACATTACGTTACCAGCGAATGATGATAAAACAACAACGCGTTTTGGATTTGCAGGAACTTCTACTTTACCATTTTCAGATTGGTATGTAATTGTTTCTGATTTACTACCTTTTGCATCGTTCTTTTTGTCAGTAGAGCCATTGCTACAAGCGCTCATAACAAGAACGAAAAGAACTGTTAGTGAAATAAATAACTTTTTCATCGTCTTTCTCCTTTAACATAGATGATATGTGTATACAATAATTTGTTTAACTGCAATTTTTTTGAATGAGTAGTGGTAATGCAAAATGTTTATTAAAAATCTTGAATATGAGATTTCACAATATAGTATTAGCCATATTAATGAAAGAAGATGTAATCTCAAATTTGCTAATTATTAACAAATTGATAATGATTATCACTATTGATTCTTTAAATAATATAATTTTATATAGGTGTATTGTCAATAGTAATTTTGATTGTAAATTTTGCAGAAACAGGTTATATTTTATTGAGAATGATAATCAATGATTAGTAGCTGAGGAGTGAGCACGAATGAATCGAGAAGAATTGTTTGATGTAACTGTGATAGGCGGAGGACCTGCAGGGCTTTATTCAGCTTTTTATAGTGGACTCAGAGAGATGAAAACGAAAATAATAGAATTTCAACCACAGCTAGGTGGAAAAATACATGTTTATCCAGAGAAAATGATTTGGGATGTAGGTGGACTATTACCAGTTACAGGTGATAAATTAATTGAACAACTTGTACAACAAGGGCTAACATTTAAGCCGGAAGTGGTATTAGATACAAAAATAGAATCGATTATTCGCAATGAAGATGGTACTTTTACATTAAAAACAAGCACTGGAGAAGAACATTTTTCAAAAACAGTTATTGTTGCAACTGGAAGTGGTATATTGAAACCGCAAAAGTTATCAATTGAAGGTGCTGAGCGATTTGAAGTATCAAATTTAAATTATACAGTGAAATCTTTAAAGCGTTTTAAAGATAAGACAGTCATTATTTCTGGTGGAGGTAATTCTGCCGTTGATTGGGCAAATGAATTAGAACCAATCGCAAAAAAGGTGTATGTAACATATAGAAAAGAAGAGTTATCTGGTCATGAAGCACAAGTGAAGCAGCTGCTGAACAGCTCAGCGGATTGTTTCTTTAATACCTCTATTACAAAATTAATTGCTGGTGATAACCATGAAGCGATTGAATATGTAGAACTAACGAACCATGAAACAGGTGAAGTGTCTCATTTACCTATTGATGAAGTTATTATTAACCATGGATATGAGCGTGACATTACATTATTAGAAAACAGCGAGTTAGACGTTGCGATTATAGATAATTATTATATTGCTGGTAATGCAAACAGTGAGTCTTCAGTAGATGGATTATATGCTGCTGGGGATATCTTAAAGCATGAAGGAAAATTACATTTAATTGCGGGAGCATTCCAAGATGCTGGAAATGCTGTAAATAAAGCGAAACAATTCATTCAACCAGATGCAAGTGAATACGGAATGGTTTCTTCGCATAATGAAGTATTTAAGAAGAGAAATCGTGAATTGATTAAGCAGATGATGAAATAATAAAGGGGCAAGTAGAACCCCCATTTACTTCTCTATTCGAGTGACGAGAGAGGTAAATGGGGGTTTTCCTGTTTACTATATTTTCACTCATTATAATGACACCGGTTTCATCAGTTCATGTGACATGAACGTTTTATTTGTAAATCTTCCTAGAAAACAATGAATCTATGTTTTGCTGACGCAGAACAGTATTAAATTATGCTGTTCCTTTAGCTCGTTCGTTAGGAAATGGCATATTTAATATAGAAGCAATGTACTGTTTTCCGTGCATTCGAGCTAATGATTCTAATATTTGGCGAACACGTTTTGTAAGATGACCTTGTTTTTTTATTTCCTCACAATATGCGTCATAGAAAACGTATTTAGCCCAAAGGAAATCATCTTGTTGGAATAAGAAATGATTCTTGTACCATTCCCCAATTGTACGGTAACAATTGTTTTCCTGTATTGCTGCGCTTTGAGAAAGAATACGATTAGATAAAGATGTAGTTAAATGAGAAATTGTGTTTTCTGTTTCAACTTGTAATGTTTTTTCTAACATTGTAATGATGTGACGAGTAGCCATATGTTAACTCTCCTTTGTGTAAATGGGTAATACCATTCTATATTTAAAAAATTCTTACTATATACTATTATACAATATATGGAATGCATCTACCTGCTTTTTAAGTCGCATTTACAAAATCTTTTTTATTTGTTTACAAAAATAAAGTAAGATACAGTATATATGAAAAAATAATAAAGGAATGAACGCGTTGTATATAACAGTAGAAGAAGCTGCGGAGTATTTGAATTTACCAAAGTCGTATATTGAAGAGCTAATTCAGCAAAAGAAAATTCGTGCACTATTTGATGGAGATCAATATTTATTAAATAAAGAACAATTCAATACACATTTAGAACAAATGGAGAAATATAAGCAATTAGTGGAAGAAATATTGAACGAACCAATTCCAGAAGATATGGATGTTAAAGACGAAGATTAAACTATGGAAATCCCGTATGAAGATATGCAGAAATGTGTCTTCATACGGGATTTTTAGTTTCAAGATATCAAAATTTTAAGGAGTCCCCAGGATTTTTTTGGAATTTGATAGGTAGTAGTCTACCATGTTAAAAGCATATTTTTTTATAGCTAGGACAAACATAGAGAACGTAACCTGTACAGATACATATACTATCAGTGCAAAAGCTTATAAATTAATGAAAAGCTTATAAATTAATGGAAGGGGTTTTCTCGTGAGTTTATTTCATTGGGATTTTTTGGAAGGTTTAATTGGATCTTATGTAAGAGTAAACAGAGGTGGACCAGAATCTCAAAAAGGAACAATAGTATCATTAGGTGTGGACTACTTCGGATTAGAGAATGAAAAAGGAGAGAACCATTACTACCAGCTTCGCCATCTGAAAAGCATTACCCGAAATACGAAAGATGGTGGAGTAGGTGATTTAGAATGGGGAGAAGAAGACATTGCAGAAGACTTTGAAACGCTACTTCAAAGCTTCAAATACCGCTGGGTGAAAATTAACCGTGGTGGACCAGAGAAAATTGAAGGTATTTTACAAGATGTTTCTGGCGGTTATGTAACATTGATTATTAAAGAAGAAGTTGTATTAATTGCACTATCTCATATTAAGAGTGTTAATTATAATGCATCTGTAAGTGGAGAGAGTGATGAGAGTAGTGATGAGAGTAGCAATGAGAAAAGTAATGAAAACAGCAATAATTCAAGTCGAGCTCGCGCACTAAGACAATCAAGTAGAGGAAGATAAAACAGAAAGGAGGGTATGAATTTGAAGGATGTATTATGCTGTGATCAAATCAAAGGTTTAGTTGGTGAGAATGTAAAAGTAAATCTTCGTGGACCGGAAAGTCGAGTAGGTGTACTGTCATTGTTAGGAAAAGATTACCTTACACTACAATTACCTCATGGAGAATTAGTGTATTATCAGCTGAAACATGTGAAGAGTCTAGTCAGAAAAGTGAAAGAGGCACAAGGAGAATATGGTTCATGTTTTTATGCGGAAGAAGATACTTTTTTAGATGTATTAAATGACTTGAAGTATAAATGGATAAAGATTAATCGTGGTGGACCAGAGTGTGTGGAAGGTTTATTAAGTGATATACATGATGGAAATATTACACTAATTAACGGTGATGAGGTCATTTATGTAATTAATTCCCATGTTAAGAGTGTGAGTCAAATAGTTAAAAACAAAAAGAATGAAGAAGAATAATGTTTAATAAATAAAAGGGGCATTATGATTGAAAGTGAAGAATGATTTCATATTTCTCTGTAATTATTTTTGGATATATGAAAAAGGGTTTCTTACTATTAAAAAACAGAACATTGCCCCTGATTATTTTTAGAATAAAAGAAAGGGAAATTGTAATTTCATAGGAAGGAGGATATAGATGAATGAGTTAAACAAAAGTATTGGAGAAAATATATATGTTAAATTAATCGGTGAAAAAAGATTTAAAGGTGTATTAATAGACGTAGGAAATGATATTGTTGTTCTTTATAATGGACAAGACTACGTGTATATATCTTTATACCATGTACAATATTATAAATTTTTAAGACCATATGATGAAGAAATATCAAAACCAGATGTTGATTCTGTAATTAAGAGGGAATCCCCTTCAATTTCTTTGAGGAAAGTATTAAGTACCTCTAAAGGGGTTTTTACAGAGATTTATGTAGCTGGAAATGCTCCAATACATGGGTATGTTACAAGTGTAATGAACGATTATATTGTTTTTTATAGTCCAGTTTATAAAACTGTATATATATCTTTAAAACACTTGAAGTGGTTAATTCCGTATAAAGAAAATCAAGTGCCTTATGCCCTCAATAAAAATGAACTCCCCGTGAATCCGTTAAATATTACGTTAGCTCGAACTTTTGAAGAACAACTTATTAAAATGGCTGGCAAAATCATGGTGTTCGATTTAGGTGAGGAATATAATAAAATCGGAAAGATGGCGAAGATTGACGAAGGGCATATTGAAATATTAAAAGCGCGTGATGCGAAAATGTATGTAAATATTCAACATGTAAAATCTGTCCACTGTCCGTAAGCTAGTTGAAAGGGCTGGCTTTTTCTTTTATATGCAGAAGAAAAAGTCGAGCCTATTTGTTTAGCTCGATTTGAATATGAGGGGAAAAATAAATTGAATATAAATATGTTAGTGTGATCATTGAAGAGGAAATCTTGTGCTAAATTATAAAAAATATGTACGAGTTATCTTTTGATTTATTCAATTTATTTTTTGAGGGAGAACTGCTTAACTAATTTATTAAAGGGGTTTTGTTGGTGGAGCAGTTTCCAAATTCGTTATCGATTACATTACTTGGTAGTGCTGGTGGAGCAGCAAAAGCAGTTTTAGCAATTTTAAATCAAGCGATAGTAAATGAAAAAGACCCGATTTATGAGGCGATAAAGAATGTTACATTTCATTTAGTTGATATAAAACAAAAAGATAGGACTTATTATGATGAGTTGTTTCCAAATTTAAAAAATCAATTGTTTTTATATGAAATAGACCTACAAGATGTCGTGACATTTAAACAGCATTTAAAAGAAAGTAGTACGAGTGTTGTTATTGATGTTTCAGGAGCAGATACGATTAGAGTATTAAACTGTTGTAATGAACTTGGAATTTGTTATATTAATTCAGCTTTGGAAAATGAGGCAGTAGATCAGGACGATAGTTTAATCGGCTTTCAGCTTACGGAAAGATATACGAGGTTTGAGAAGGAGAAAGGGAAGTTTACAAATACAAAAGCAATTATAGGCTCAGGTATGAATCCAGGTGTTGTTCAGTGGATGGTTGTTGAACTTATGAAGGAACGCCCAAATGAAAAGCCAAGAGCATGCTATATAGTAGAACATGATACGTCATTTTTGAATGATACAGCACTAATAAAGCCTCATACACTTTATGCTTCATGGGCAGTAGAGCGATTTCTAGATGAAGCGATATGGAGTTATCCGATGTATATGAGTCATCATCGTCCCCTTTATTTTTATGAAGATGTATATGCTTCAGAGTATAAAGTAAAGTTAGGAGAGAAAGAGTTTTATGGTTGCTTAATGCCACATGAGGAAGTTTTAATTTTAGGGAAAAACTTCAATATGGAAGTTGGGTTTCTTTACCGAATTAATGAGTATACAACAAATGTAATTAGGCAGAATTTAGATAAGGTAGAAGATTTATGGAACTGGAATCGTAAAGTATTTAATCCAGCAGAAGAAGAGATTGCTGGCGAGGATCTAGTTGGTGTATTACTCGTTTATGAAAATAGCGAGACATATATGTATAACGTAATGAATAGTAGCCAAGTTTTTCGTAAATATAAAACGAATGCAACTTACTTCCAAGTAGGGTGCGGAATTTATGCTGGCTTGTGTAGTTTACTGTTCGATAACTTTAAACAAGGTGCCTATTATATAGAGGAATTATTATTAAATACAGAAAGTAAGTATGGAGAATATTTAAATTTATATATGAAGGACTTTATAGTGGGGAGTAATGATTTTACGGATGGGCTGCTACATGATCGGATAAGATGGATATAAGTTATAGCGAAAAGGGAGGGGGATGGGGATCCCTTTCCTTTTCGTATTGTCCTGAAAGCAATTTCATACTGATAATTTAAGGAAATAATATGTAGAGTGTTTGTATAGAACATGAGGAGTATTTATATGAACAAATTTAAAAGCTTTATCTATGAGGAAAAAGAAGCCTTAAAAGTATTTGAAAGAATTAACGGGTTTGTTAGTGAATTGATGTTATTAGGAAAACCGAAACCAACGAATTATGAATGGTGTAATATACGGAAATCCTTTTATATGTTGTACAGCTAATGGAAAGTTATGCAGCACGATATAGAGTGAAATTTCATGTGCAAGTAGATAGAAATCTACCTGTTATAAATGGTGATGATAAACAATTAAAACAAGTGTTATTAAAAATGGAATAGAATCAATGCCAGAAGGTGGAGATATTCATATTCGTGCATATCAAAAAACTGAAAGGCATTTGTGTATTTCTGTTGAAGATCAAGGTTTTGGTATAGAGAAGGTTGGAAAAGTTGTTTACACAACAAAGGAGAATGGTACGGGACGACTTGGATTGATGATCACATATAAAATTATTAAGGAACATCAAGGAAGTACTGCGATTCAAAGTAGCGTGGGAATAGGAACGAAAGTGGAGATTTTTTTACCGATAGTATAATGTGCTAGAAGAAAATATTTTTCAGAAAAGTGTTCTTGTTGTGTAAATATAAACATTTTATAAAATGTTTCAAGAAGGGTTTTTTTTATAAAATACTTCGTTTATAATGGAGGAAAATATCGACATGAGATTTGTTATTCATGTAACGGTTACGGTAGTAAGGGGTGCACGCGCATCCTTTTTTCTATGCAGATATGATGAAAGGGGTGGTATGATGGAATTAACATTAAATTCGACTGTATGCTTGCACACGATTCAATTTCGAAAAGAGCAAAAGAATTATATTGTAAAAGATACAATTACAGGAGAAAAATATGAAATGCCGCCACTTTGGATTGATGCATTGGCAATGATGCGTGACGGTTTTTTATTGGGGGAAATTGAGGAGAAATTGAAAGAAGAGTATCCGGCCGAAGAAATAAATATGTTAGCATTTACGAGGCAACTGTTAGAGCTAGAGCTTGTCGAGATGGTAGATGGGGAAGAAATAGCTTGTACAAAGAAGAAAGAGAAAGATTATTTAGCTTGGGTACGTCCTCGTGTCGAGCAATTCTTTCTTAATTTAAATAAAAAATATAGAAGCAAAGGTCAATGATGACCTTTGCTTTTTTGTGTAATTTGTTTAAAAAATAACAGCGAATGCTCTTGCAAAAGCACCGTCACTATCTTTAATTTTTAAAGGTGCAGCAGAGAAAAAGAAACGTTCCGTGTTAATGGCATTTAAGTTTGTTAAGTTTTCAATTAAATAAATATTATTCCCAAGTAGTATATGATGAATCGGTGATGTTTCTGTCGTTACCTCATCAGGAGAAATGAAATCTAAACCGACAGATTTTACTTTTAATTGAACTAGTTCTTCAGCTAATTCTTCAGAAAGATAAAAAGCTTCTTTCTCATACGCCTCTGTATTCCATTTAGTAGATAGATTGGAATGGAAAATAACAATATCGCCTTCTTGTATATCAACATCATGCAGTACTTCCTTATGTAACTTTCTCTCTTGAATATGAGTTACATCGATAAGAACGGCTTCGCCTACAAATTGATCAAGGGGTAATTGATCGATGGTCGTTGCGCCTGAAATGAAATGCGCAGGAGCATCACAATGCGTACCAACATGAACGACAGAATGAAAATCTGTAACTTGATAGCCGGTCTCTTCAACGCTTGTAATGGCTTCTAGATTGATTTTTGGTGTTCCAGGGAATTGAGACATATTGTTTTCAAATGTTTGTGATAGGTCAATTACTTTCACTTTAAATACCTCCAATATACGTTTTAAAATATAAAAAAAACATCCTTCATAATCAAGAAAGATGAGCTTTACATACTAATTGAGTCTTATCTTCCAAAATGCAATGCATTTTGCAGGAATTAGCACCTATTCAGTTTGTATAAACTGAGGTTGCTGGGCTTCAAAGGGCCGATCCCTCTGCCTCTCTTGATAAAGGTATATTCAATTTTAAATTCTGAATTTTCATGATAATAAAATTGTAATTCATTTCCTTTTTTTCTGCAATACAAAATAGGTATTCACCCAAATAAAGTTGCTCGCATATTGTAGCTTATGTAAATAGAATGCTGCGAAGGAGTGAGTGCAGTGACAGGAAATGTATTGAATTATTATGCTGGTGGAAATACAGCTAGAGGATTTCATAATTTATACGAAGAGAATTTAAAAGGGCTAAACAGGTTATTTATTTTAAAGGGTGGCCCTGGAACGGGGAAATCTTCTTTAATTAAGGCAATAGGTCGTGAATGGGTTGAAAAAGGGTATGATATTGAATTTTTACACTGTTCTTCTGATAACAAATCGGTTGACGGTGTAATTATCCCGAAGTTAAAAGTAGGAATTGTTGATGGAACATCACCGCATGTGATTGAGCCGAAAATGCCAGGAGTCGTCGAGGAATATATCAATTTAGGGGTTGCTTGGGACTCAGATAAATTAAGAAAGCAAAAGGTGGAAATTGAACGATTTGTTTCAGAAGCAAGCAAAGCTTTTCAAACAGCGTACGCTTGTTTTAACGAGGCATTAGTTATACATGATGAGTGGGAGAAAATATATATTAATAATATTGATTTTAATAAAGCAAATAAACTAACAGATCAGCTGATTCAAAAATTGTTTACAGATAAAGGCGGGAAACAATCTCTTGTGAAACATCGCTTTTTAGGAGCAGCTACACCGAAAGGAGCAGTTGATTTTGTTCCTAATTTAACAGAAAGATTACCACATCGTTATTTTATAAAAGGGCGCCCAGGCTCTGGGAAATCAACAATGCTCAAAAAATTAGCTAAAGCGGCAGAAGAAAAAGGATTTGAAGTTGAAGTATATCATTGTGGATTTGATCCAAATAGTCTTGATATGGTTATCGTAAGAGAATTAGGGTTTGCAATTTTTGATAGCACCGCACCACATGAATATTTTCCAAGCCGCGAAGGTGATGAGATTATAGATATGTATGCCCTGATTGTGACACCAGGGACAGATGAGAAGTATGCGGCAGAAATTCGAGACGTGTCGATTCAATATAAAGCAAAAATGAATGAGGCAATGTCTTTCTTAGCGAAAGCAAAATCGGTTCGTGATAAATTAGAACGAATTTATATTGCTGCTATGGATTTTTCAAAAGTAGACGCATATAAAGAGGAGATTCAAAAAGAGTTTGAACGAATTGCGGTTAGTGTAACAGAAAAGAACAAATAAAAAAATGAGGAATTTTGACAGGCTGTCGGGAATTTTCTGACAGCTATTTTAGTATGTAGTAAACTTAGTAGTATATTTGTCGAATTTCCAAGGAAATAATCAAAAAATGGAGAGGGTATGAAATGAGAGAGAAAATTAGGGCAGAGTTAGAAAGAATTGAAAAAGAGAATGATGTAAAAATTTTATTTGCGGTGGAATCCGGGAGCCGTGCTTGGGGATTTCCATCGAAAGATAGTGATTATGATGTTAGGTTCGTTTATATACACCCTGTAGAATGGTATTTATCAATTCAGGATAAACGTGATGTAATTGAATATCCGATTAGTGATGATTTAGATATAAGCGGATGGGATATTAAAAAGGCGTTACAACTATTCGCAAAGTCGAATCCAGCATTACTTGAATGGATTCGATCACCAATTTTTTACTCGAAAAACTCTAATTTTCCAGAACAGCTTCAGCAAATGAGTGAAAAGAATTTTGATCCAAAAGCAACGATATATCATTATTTACATATGGCTTCGAAAAATTATCGTGAATTTTTGCAAGGTGAGAATGTAAAGTTAAAAAAGTACTTTTATGTATTGCGTCCTATTTTAGCTTGTAAGTGGCTAGAGGAGAAAACAACTTTGCCTCCAGTAGAATTTGATCGATTGATTACAGAGTTATCATTAGAACGTAGCGTATTAGATGAAATTGAAAAGTTGTTAATAAAGAAAAAAGCAGGTACTGAATTAGATATTGGATTGAAAATTGAGGTGTTGAATCGATTTTTAGAAGAACAAATTCATTACTATCAGCAATATGTAAAAGGAATTGAAAAGGGATCAGGGATCGATATTGAGAGTTTAAATACATTGTTTCGAGATATGTTGTTTGCAGAATAAAAGAAAGAGCACAAATAAATTTGTGCTCTTTTTTATTTTGAAGGAATAAAGAAAACAGATATAGCTGCGAGAAGACCTGCGAATGAGAATAAGTAAAAATTCCATGCTAAGTCATATTGTATTGTCATAATAATACCGACAAGGATAGGACCAGCAATCGCACCAACTCGGCCAAGTCCAAGTCCCCAACCTAAGGAAGTAGCTCGGATATGGGATGGGAAGTATTGTGTTACATATGCATTTAATATTTGAGTAATACCGACTGATCCAATGCCAGCAAGACCAATTAAAAGATAAATGATTGTAACAGATGGTTGAATTGTTAATAGTCCGATACAGATAGCTGCCATAAGATAGGAGATGCTAATAACAATTTTGGCTCCTATACGATCCGCGATTGCTCCAGCAAACAATGCACCGATAGCGGCAGTAATATTTAGCATAAGTAGAAATGATAAACTAGATCCAAGAGGGTATCCTGCTTGGCGCATCATCTGCGGTAACCAAGTATTTAAACCATATATCAAAAACATTCCCATTATATAAGTAATCCAAAAAAGCAGCGTTGCTTTTATGTATTCTTTTGAGAATAAGGTAAGAAATCCATTTTTCTTTCGTATATTAGATGGGGCTTGATGAGTTTCATCTTTTGCATAGAATTCAATTTTAAAGCGATTAAGAATTTGGTCCACTTCTTCTTGGCGATTACGTGATAATAAAAATTGAATGGATTCGGGTAAATAACGAACAATGAATGGAATGAGGAGTAGTGGAATCATTCCGATGCCAAACATAATCCTCCATCCGAAATCTTCTAACATAAACATAGACAAAATAGCACCTAACACGATACCTAAAGGATAGCCAGTAAACATAAGAGCATAAATAAAAGATTGTCGCTTTTTTGGTGAATATTCAACAGTAAGTGCTGAGGCTGTTGGAATAACACCGCCTAATCCAATTCCGCCGATAAATCGCCATAGCCCAAATAATTCAGGAGAAGGAGCAATAGCAGCTAGGCCCATTGTGATAGAAAAAAGTGCTAAACAGCATATAAGTGTCCATTTTCGTCCAATTAGATCTGTAATGGTTCCCACTAGAATAGCACCAATAAACATCCCAAACAAAGCGTAGCTGGCGATTGTACCAGCGTGTGCCGGTGAAAGTGCCCAGCTTGTGTCTTCCAGGAGCTTTGGCAGAACGGCGCCGTAAATACCTAAATCATATCCATCAGCTAGAATGGCTAACCAACAAATAAAAACAACAAGTTTTGTGATAGAGCTTGAAAAGATAGTTTCTGTAGATTCTGGATGAGGTGGAGCAGAAGGTTGCATAGTATTCACCCCTTTTATTTGTAGATGAATATATTATTTTATTTTGTGTTAATATTTTCCTTCTTGTGTCGGAATTTATCTGAAAAGGTTTTATAACAAATAAAGAAGTTCAACAGGAACTCTGTTGAACTTCTTTATTTACTCGTGATCAACTCGCTTTAACGGTTGATCTGCTGGCCCTTCAATAACATCTCCCTCAATTGAAAATCGGGAACCGTGGCAAGGACAGTCCCAAGTGCAATCACCATTATTCCATTCAACTTCGCAGCCGAGATGTGTACAAGTTGTATCAACAATATGTAATTTTCCATCTTTGTCCTTATAAGCACCTGCTCGTTTCCCGTTAACATGTACAACAGATCCTTCACCAACTTCGAGATCTTCTGGCTTACGTAATGCGGTTTCAATCTTTCCTTCAATTAAATGTTTCGCAACATCAATGTTCTGAGAAAGGAACGTTTTTATATCTGGATTTGCATGGAAACGTGATGGTGCATACAGTTCTTTATAGGGACTGTGGACTTTTAGAATGGAATCCTTTAGTAAATGAGCGGCAGCAGTTCCGGTTGTCATTCCCCATTTACGATATCCAGTTGCAACAAATATATTTGGATTTCTTTCGTTAATATGCCCGATATAAGGAAGCTTATCTAGCGTGATTAAATCTTGTGCTGACCATCTATAAGGAACTTCGTCTACTCCAAAAGTTGCTTCCGCAAAAGAATACAGTGCTTCGTAATGAAGCATTGTGTTTATTCCTTGTCCTGTTTTATGACTTTCTCCACCAATTAAAATTAATTGTTCTCCATTGTTTGTTGTATAGCGTAGGGAACGTTTTGGATCATCAATACTTAAGTACATGCCACCTGGATAATCCGTTTTTGCTTTAATTGCAAGAGCATAAGAGCGTTCAGCATACATGCGCGTAAAGAAAAAGCTATTCGCATCATAAAAAGGAAAATGTGAACAAGAGACAACATATTCACAAGTGATACGATGACCCTCCTTTGTAATGACTTGTGGAGAATCTCCTTTTTCCACATCCATAGCTGTTGTTTGTTCGTAAACTTTTCCGCCCATCTCCACAAACTTTTCTAGAAGTGTTTTCAAATAAAGAAGGGGATGGAATTGTGCTTGATTTTTCATGACAAGTGCAGATTGCACTGGAATCGGAATCGATAGAGATTGAACATAGTCACAAGGTATATTTAATTTTTGATAGGCTTCATATTCTTTCGATAAATTTCTTAATCCATTATCGGTAGTTGTATATAAATATGAATCTTCATTTGAGAAATTACAGTCGATTTTATATGTTTGCACAGTTTCATTTATGAATTGTAGAGCATGATTATTTGATTCATAGTAAAGCCCGGCCTTTTCCACACCGAAATGATTTATTAATTCATCATAAATAAGATCATGTTGTGCTGTTACCTTTGCTGTTGTATGCCCAGTCGTTCCATTTAAAATAAGGCCAGAATCAATTAACACAACATCGATGCCTTCTTTTGCAAGTAAATAGGCAGTAGTAATACCTGTAATACCAGCACCGATAACAGCAACTTTCGTCTTTATATTTTCGGATAAACGAGGGAAAGTAGGGAACTGAGTAGATTCAATCCAATAAGATAGTGGCAATTGTGGAAATGTATCACTTGTCATTGTGGAAACCTCCTGATTTTAGAACAATTTTCCTTTTAATATTTCCATATTATATGAAATTCATGTGTGCTTTTTTAGAAGGAGCCTATTTTTATTAAAAGAAAGATAAAATTATTTTAATATAATTGTTAAGTGTTGTCGGTATGAAGAGGTAGAAGTTGTGTAAAGCTAGGTTTAGGTGAGTGTATTTGTTGTTTTACACCGAGAGTTCTTGAATAAGATAGAGTCTGTAGTATGTCCGCGTATGTATATGAATAATGGATAAAACCTTATAAAATCTATGTTTTTTCTTTAGTAAAATAAAGTATAATTATAAAAGTATAACCAACTTTTATTACTAGGTCATAAAATTTGTTGACAATATAGAAATTCTATTGATATGATTCATCATGTGGAAAGGTTGATAGAGAGTAAAAAGAGAAATGTTTTTCATTGATAATAAAAGCGAAAAATAAGTGACGATAGAGTGAGTATATTTTCCTTATAATAGATGCTTTTTTTAATCACCTAGTAAAATCAATCTGGAAGCAAGAATTGATATATGTAAGTTGCGCAAGGCGCGGCATAAGAAAGGGGCAAAAGGATGAAGGAGCTTCATACGTTTGGGTGGTATGCAGCACGTGTATCACCACATTTGCCGAAAAAAGCATTTAAACCAGTTCCTACTCGTTTGTTTGGTGGACTGGCTTATTTGCTTGTGGCATTGGCGGGGTTAATAGCAATTGGTGTATTTGAATTGAATGTGTGGGCAAATCTAGGAATTGCGATTGTTCTTGGATTATGTTTTGCTTCACTTGGGTTTTTAGGGCATGAAATTTTACATGGAACTGTTGTGAGAAAGGCGTGGCTTCGTGATTTCTTAGGAGCGATTGCATTTATGCCGTTATCAACAGGTCCTAAACTTTGGAGAAAGTGGCATAATGCAACGCATCACGTTCATACACAACATGAAGAGAATGATCCAGATGCATGGCCGACACTTGAGAAGCTTAAGAAGAGTAAGTTTTTGAGCTGGGTATATCGTATGCCTCTTCATGTACGTTCATTCTTTAGTTTTCTGTCACTAACAATTCAATTTACATTGCATTCGACTCGAATGTTCTTTCATTTCATAAAAGAATTTAAGTCATCCAATCAAAAATCTGTATGGCTTCAACTTCTTTTGCCTTGGACAGTTTGGATTAGTTTATTGTTTATTATGGGACCTGGAAAATGGTTATTTGCATATGTGATTCCGTTGTTAATTGCTAACTTTATTGTAATGGCGTATATCGCAACAAATCACCGCTTAAATCCAATTGTGCCAGTAAATGATCCGTTAGCAAACTGTTTATCAGTAACAGTGCCGCGCTGGGTAGACGTTTTACATTTCAATTTCTCATATCATACAGAACATCATTTGTTCCCTGCTATGAGCTCTAAATACTATCCGTTAGTAAAAGAGAAAATTAAAGAAATGTGGCCGGAACGCTATCATGAGATGCCAATGACAAAAGCTTTGGCAGCACTATGGAATACACCACGTGTGTATTATCAAGGAAGTGAATTAGTGGATCCGCATAGAGAGCATTTCTATGGTTCTTTAGGAAATGGACTAGATCCTCATAATATTTCATATCGCGAGGAACATATAGAGGAAGAAGAGAGCATTAAAAAAGCAAATCAATAAAAATTAATATATTTTTGCAGTGAAAAAGCAAGCCATCTCTGGCTTGCTTTTTCTTATAAAGAGACTTCTTTTTTATTCTTTGCACTAACTTGAACTGAATTTGTTTCTTTTCGTTGTAGTCGTTTTTCCAAAAGGTTAACAAGGTAAGTGAATAGGAGAACAAGCACGAGATAATATAAACCAACGATTATATATGTATCTAATTGTTGGAAGTTACCTGCAGCAATAGATAAACCTGATCCCCATAATTCGGACATTCCTACGTAAGCAACAAGTGAAGAATCTTTTAATCCAATAATAAACTGATTTCCTAAAGGAGGAAGAGATTGACGAAACGCTTGCGGTAATACGATGCGGCGCATCGCTAAAGGATACGGCATACCTAGAGAGCGAGCAGCTTCTAATTGTCCACGGTCAACAGATTGGATGGATCCGCGGAAAATTTCAGTAATATATGCACCGTTATGGATTGCTAAAGCAATTGCTCCTGCCCAAAAAGGGGTGAAAACAATAATAGATGTAATACCGAAATAGAGAATGGCGATTTGAACAATTAAAGGTGTACCACGAATAATGGCGATATATACATGAGCAATACTATTTAAAACTTTATTGTTAGAGATTCGAAAAAAAGCGAATAGTAATCCAATTAGTGAACCGAGTAATAGGGATGTTAGTGTTAATTGTAGTGTGACAATAGTAGCCTTTAAGAGTGTGGGATAAGTAGACATAAAAATTTCAAACATATGTGTCACCTCATATTGTATGGATTTTGGTAGGGAATGAAATACCCCACTGATTATTAGCCCACACCAATTGGGAGTTTTACTGCCCATAAATAGCGGGATAAAAAGTGGGGCATAATTTATGAAACATTTAACTAGCTAATTTACTTTGTTTTTTCCTCTTCACCAAGAATATTACGCCCAAACCATTTTTTACTAATCTTTTCATACGTACCATCTTTAATGATTTCATCTAAAGCTTTATTTACTTTTTCAACCATTTCTTTATCATCTTTACGAATAGCAATTCCCATTTCATCAAGGTTTAATGGTTTTCCAGCTTCTTTTATATTTGATTTACCTTCTTTGATCATGCGCAAACCAACCATTTGATCTGTGATTACTGCGTCAATACGTCCAGGCTCTAAGTCCATAAGTGCAGTAATATCGCTATCGTATTCTGTAATTTGATCTGTATGTTTTGCAACAAGGTCTTTAAAGGTACTAGCTTTTACAACACCAATTTTCTTACCTTTCAAATCTTCTGGAGAAGAGATAGATGTATTCTTTTTAGCTACAAAAATTTGGGCACCAGAACGATAATAAGGATTTGAGAAATTAACAGCTTTTAAGCGTTCTTCTGTAATTGCCATACTGCCCAGTATTACATCATACTTTTTCGCTTTGAGACCTTGGATTAGCGTTTCCCATGGATTTGTAATAGGAGTCGGTTTCATATTCATTTTTTTCGCAAGTGCCTCACCAATTTCCACATCAAAACCGGCAAGCTTTCCGTCATTTTCTTTATAGTTAAAAGGTTTATATAAGCCACTCATCGCATAACGAAATTCTTTTTCACCATTTGAAGAAGTAGTAGCACTTTCCTTACTACAGGCTCCTAGTATGAAGGATGTACATAATGTAATACTCGCAACAATGGTTAATAGTTTTCTTTTCATAAAACCCCTCCTATATATTGATCATACGGATGGTTTTAAGTATGTTACTGAGATATTTTATTTGGACAATTAGTTGTGCACCGTATGAATGTATTTCTTTTCATTTGAAACAGAAGTTACATTATAAAACGTTGCGTAAAAATTGTTTTGCTCGTTCATGTGATGGAGCTGAAAAGAATTGTGCTGGCGGAGCGTCCTCTACAATCTTTCCGTCATCCATAAATATGACGCGATCAGCTACATCTCTTGCGAAATTCATTTCATGAGTAACGATAACCATGGTCATTCCTTCTTCAGCAAGTTCTTTCATAACTTGCAATACTTCTCCAACAAGTTCAGGGTCTAAGGCTGAGGTAGGTTCATCAAATAGCATAATTTTAGGATTCATAGCAAGAGCTCGTGCAATAGCAATACGCTGTTTTTGGCCACCTGACAGGAGGTGGGGAGTTACATCTGCTTTATCTTGTAGACCGACTTTTTGTAAAAGTTGATTTCCGATTTCCTTTGCATTTGCTGCTTCTAATTTTTTTACATGAATAGGTGCTTCTATGATGTTTTCTAGTGAGGTCATATGGGGAAAGAGGTTAAAGTGCTGAAAAACCATACCGACATTTTCACGGACTTTGTTTAAATTTGAATGCTTTGGATTAATTCGTTCACCTTGTAAGTGAATTTCACCTTCATCGTACATTTCTAAAAAGTTAAGACAGCGAAGTAATGTACTTTTACCGGAACCACTGGCACCAATTAAAACAACAACTTCTTTTTCATTTACTTTTAAATCAATTCCTTTTAAAACATCAAGTGACCCGAATGATTTTACTAGATTTCGAACCTGAATCATACAAAACCCCCAGTCAAAAATATATTTTACAAATGTTGCCCCTTATTTCTGTTATTAGTCATAAATTGTCAGAATCCTTTATTTTTTTTGGGTGATTTGATATTCAAGGGAATAATGATTTTTAAAATCTCTATATCTTTCTATAATGAAAATATGGATAATAATATATAGGTAGTACTTATATTGCTTATAAAAAGGGGGAAAGAAGAGATGGGAAAAGAAAGGAAGACATTTTCCTTTGGCTTACGTACACAACTTATGCTATTCACTACAGTTTTAGCTTTAATTACATATTCAACAAGCATATTTTTTATTTATGTGGTATATGATTATTTTCAAAGTTATGTAAGTCAAACTGTATATAATATTATCGTTATGTTATTAGGGGTAGTATGGTCTGGAATTTTAGCATATGGAGCAGCCGTATTTTTAATTAAACCGCTTCGAAAGTTAGAGGAGGCGGCGAGAAAAGCGGCTGAAGGAGACATTCGAGAAGATGTTCCGTTACCGAAGACTGATGATGAAATTAAATCTTTAAGTGTTGCATTTAATATGATGCTAGGGAACTTAAGGGGCATGGTAAAAAATATTGATACAACATTTTCGTATACAAACAATCAAGTACAGCAAATTAGAAAACAAACAGGTGAAGCAACGAAACAAGCACAAGGTGTTTCTGAAACACTTGCAGAGATTTCTTCTGGCGCTGAGCAATCAGCGGCATCAATTCAAGCGATTGTTTCTGCTGTTGATACAACAACTTCTATTGCAAGTGAAGTAGAAGAGAAAGCGAAACAGTCTGATGAGTTGTCTTCAGAAATGGTTCAAGCTTTAGGGCATAGTACTCGTGTCTTTACGTCTTTAATTCAAGGTATTCAAACATTGGCGAAAGAAAATGAAGATTCAATGCAAAATGTACAGAAGTTAGAGGAAAGAATGAAACAAGTAGAACACATTGTATCTGTTGTGAGTGAGATTGCTAGTCAAACGAATTTATTAGCACTGAATGCTTCTATTGAGGCAGCTCGTGCTGGAGAGCATGGAAGAGGCTTTGCGGTTGTTGCGGAAGAAGTACGGAAACTTGCTGATGAAAGTGATCATTCTGCAAGAAACATATCGCAGTTATTACGAAACATGCAAGAGGAAGTACAACAAGTTGCAATGAAAATGACAGAACAAGTGAAAATAGCTAAAGAAGAGGCGAAACGTGGGGAAGCTACGGAATTAATTTTAAAAGAAATGTCATCAAGTGTTATGGAAGTAGCCGATGCAACGAAGCAAATTAGTAGTTATATGAATGAACAAGTGAGCCACATTCATCAAACAGGAGCACAAACAAAGGCCGTAGCAGCAATTGCTGAAGAAACGTCAGCTGGTTCACAAGAAGTAGCACGTGTGACGTTGCAACAATCTAAAAATATGGTAGTAATCGATCAATTGTTAAAGGATTTAGAAAAGCAAGCAACGGACTTAAAACAAACAATTGAACGATTTTCAATGTAAAAGAGAAGAACAGAATGCTGTTCTTCTCTTTTTTTAACTAGATTTAATATCTATAGTTAAAAGATATAAACTATGAACGTTTCCGCAACATTCTTTTCTGTCCCTTTCGGATGAAAATTATAGCGAGCTATAATATTAAAAGGGGTGTCTTTTATGAAAAAAGAAAAAAGACAACGATTAATTAAACAATTTGTAAAAGAGTATGAAATAGAGAAGCAAGAAAGATTAGTAGAATTGTTAGCAAAAAAAGATGTATTAGTAACACAAGCTACGGTTTCTCGAGATATTCGTGAGTTAAACTTAACGAAGGTACCTTCTCAAGAAGGATTGATGATATATAAAATTTTCTCAGAAGAACATTTACAAACTGATATAAAGTTAAAGAAAAAATTACGAGAGGTTGTTGTGAAAATTGATTGTGTAGAACAATTAATGGTTATTAAAACATTACCTGGAAATGCACATGTTATTGGTGTTTTATTTGATGAGTTAGATTGGAAAGAAAAAATAGGATGTATATGTGGAAATGATACATGCCTTATAATTTCTCAGTCGAAATCAGATAGGGAGATTTTAGAAGAAAGGTTAAATTTAATTATTTAGATGCAAAATCCTGTTTTTAATTTTTATTAAAAACAGGATTTTTTTGTAAATACGGAAGTTAAATATGCAACATATATGCGTAATATATGTATTTTTTATTAAAAAATCGGGATGGAGTGTTATAAAAATACAAATTAATATGATTTTAAAAAAATAACTTGTTTAATATTTCACAATGATAATGTGGATGATTTCACAAGGGTGAAAGTGCGTAGCATTTATTATGTACTTGTAAGACATCAAACATATTTAAAAGGAGGTACAACAAATGAAGCATCCGATACATGTTACTTCAGAAATTGGGGAATTACAAACGGTTTTATTAAAACGACCTGGTAAAGAAGTGGAAAACTTAACACCAGATTATTTGCAGCAATTATTATTTGACGATATTCCATACTTACCAATTATTCAAAAAGAGCATGATTATTTTGCACAAACTTTACGCAATCGGGGTGTTGAAGTTCTTTATTTAGAAAAATTAACTGCTGAGGCGTTAGTAGATAAAAAACTTCGAGAAGAATTTGTTGATCGTATTTTAAAAGAAGGACAAGCTGACGTAAATGTTGCACATCAAACTTTAAAAGAATATTTACTTTCCTTTTCAAATGAAGAATTAATTCAAAAAATTATGGGTGGTGTACGTAAAAGCGAAATTGAAACAAGTAAGAAGACACATTTATACGAATTAATGGAAGATCATTATCCGTTTTACTTAGATCCTATGCCTAATTTATATTTTACTCGTGATCCAGCAGCTAGCATGGGCGATGGCTTAACGATAAATAAGATGAGAGAGCCGGCGCGTAGACGTGAATCATTATTCATGGAGTACATTATTAAATATCATCCAAGATTTTCAAGTCACAATGTGCCAATTTGGCTAGATCGTGATTATAAGTTTCCAATTGAAGGTGGCGATGAGCTAATTTTAAATGAAGAAACAATTGCAATTGGAGTATCTGTCCGTACTTCAGCTAAAGCAATTGAACGTTTAGCTAAAAATCTCTTTAGCCGACAAAATAAAATTAAGAAAGTGTTAGCAATAGAAATTCCAAAATGCCGAGCATTTATGCATTTAGATACAGTATTTACAATGGTTGATTATGACAAGTTTACAATTCACCCAGCCATTCAAGGGCCAAAAGGAAATATGAATATTTATATTTTAGAAAAAGGTCCAGATGAGGAAACTCTTAAAATTACACATCGTACTTCTTTAATGGAAGCATTAAAAGAAGTATTAGGCTTAAGTGAATTAGTTCTTATTCCATGTGGAGGGGGAGATGTAATTGCTTCTGCTCGTGAACAATGGAATGATGGCTCGAACACATTAGCAATCGCGCCAGGTGTAGTTGTTACATATGATCGCAACTATGTATCCAATACGTTATTACGGGAACACGGAATAGAAGTGATTGAGGTACTAAGTTCGGAATTATCTCGTGGTCGTGGGGGTCCACGTTGCATGAGTATGCCAATTGTTCGTAAAGATATTTAGTATAAATAACGGAGAAAGTAGGGATGAAGTATGTTAATGACTAGACCAAATTTAAAAGGAAGAAGCTTTCTAGCAGAAAAAGATTTTACACAAGAAGAATTGTTATATTTTCTAGATTTAGCAGCAGAATTAAAAGAAAAAAAGAAAAATGGTGTCCCACATCATTATTTAGAAGGTAAAAATGTAGCACTCTTATTTGAAAAAACCTCTACTCGTACGCGTTGTGCATTTACAGTAGCATGTACAGATTTAGGTGCGAACCCTGAATATTTAGGGAAAGGTGATATCCAGCTTGGGAAAAAAGAATCCGTAGAGGATACAGCAAAAGTGTTAGGGCGTATGTTTGACGGAATTGAATTTCGTGGATTTAATCATGAAACTGTAGAATCTTTAGCACAAAATTCTGGTGTGCCGGTTTGGAATGGATTAACAGATATGTGGCATCCAACACAAACACTAGCAGATTTATTAACAATTAGAGAACATGTAGGGAAATTAAAAAATGTGAAGCTCGTCTACGTTGGGGATGGACGAAATAATGTTGCTAATAGTTTACTAGTTGGTGGAGCAATCGTTGGAATGGATGTACGTATTTGTACACCGGAATCTTTATGGCCTGCACAAGAAGTAATTGATTTAGCAAAAAAATATAATGAACAGGTAATGATAACAAGTGATGTGGAAGAAGCTGTTGCGAATGCAGATGTAATTTATACAGATGTATGGGTTTCTATGGGGGAAGAAGAAAAATTTGCTGAGCGTGTCGAGTTATTGAAACCTTATCAAGTAAATATGAAAATGATTAAAAAAACAGGGAATGAAAACGTGATTTTCTTACATTGTTTACCTGCATTTCATGATGTTGAAACGATGTATGGCGAAGAAGTTTATGAGAAATATGGGTTGAAAGAAATGGAGGTAACTGACGAAGTATTCCGCAGTAAACATTCAAAAGTATTTGATCAAGCTGAAAATAGAATGCATACAATTAAAGCGGTTATGGCAGCTACTTTAGGAAACATGGAGTAAAGAAGAAAGGGAGTCTTCCTTTCTTCTTTCTCCTCCTTTAGACACTATCATTCACTATTGCTTTTGTATTGTTATTGCAATTAAAGAGAGGTGAGTGGAATGGGTGAAGATAAGAAATTAGGGTTGTTTACATTAACGGCTCTTGTAGTTGGGTCTATGATTGGCGGTGGAGCATTTAATTTAGCAAGTGATATGGCAAAAGGTGCTGGTGCTGGTGCCATTATTATTGGTTGGGTTATAACAGGAATTGGGATGATTGCACTTGGATTATCTTTTCAAAATCTAACTGTAAAACGGCCAGATTTAGATGGTGGTATTTTTAGCTATGCAAAAGCAGGTTTTGGTAAATTTATGGGATTTAATAGTGCATGGGGATACTGGCTATCTGCTTGGCTTGGTAATGTAGCTTACGGCACATTATTGTTTTCTTCATTAGGATATTTCTTTCCAATCTTTGAAGGTGGTCAAAATGTAGCATCCATTATTGGTGCAAGCGTATTATTATGGTGTGTTCACATGTTAATTTTACGTGGAGTTCAATCAGCAGCACTTGTGAATTTAGTAACTACAATCGCGAAATTAGTACCTGTATTTGTATTTATTGTCATAGGAATCTTAGCGTTTCATATTGATACGTTCCTAGATGGATTTTGGGGGCAAACTGGTTCTTTTTCATGGGGAGCAGTGGGCAGCCAAGTTAAAAGTACGATGCTTGTAACTTTATGGGTATTCATTGGAGTAGAAGGGGCTGTTGTTTTATCTAGTCGAGCAAAAAATAGAAGTGATGTAGGGAAAGCAACGGTTATTGGCTTAATAGGTACACTCATTATTTACATTTTAATCACATTATTGTCTCTTGGACTTATGCAGCAAGCAGATATTGCTGGTTTGAAAAATCCGGCTATGGCTTATTTATTTGAAAGTGTTGTTGGAAAATGGGGTGCTATCTTTATTAATTTAGGTTTAGTCATCTCTGTATTAGGTGCTTGGTTAGGGTGGACTTTGCTCGCTTCTGAAATTCCATATTTAGCGGCTAAAGATGGAGTATTTCCAAAATGGTTCGCAAAAGAAAATAAAAATAAGGCTCCAGTAAATTCATTATGGATAACAAATAGTTTAATTCAAATGTTCTTGTTAACTTTCGTCGTTTCTGATCAGGCGTATAACTTTGCATTCTCTTTAGCATCTTCAGCTATTTTAATCCCATATGCTTTTTCAGCATTTTATCAACTGAAGCATAGCTTAAAGTCTGAAGAAGCAGATCGAAATAAAAATATAATAATTGGCTTGATAGCAAGTATTTATGGCGTGTGGTTAGTTTATGCAGCTGGTTTAGAGTATTTATTATTAACAATGACTTTATATGCACCAGGTATTTTTATTTTTTACAATGTTCAAAAGCAAAAGAGTTCGAAGCAAATATTTACTCGAGTGGAATTAGCATCATCGATAGCAATTGGTGCTTTAGCATTCTTTGCGATTTATGGATTAATTACAGGCGGTATTACTTTATAAAGCGCTGTGAAAGCGAAATCAACTGGAGGGCTGAAATATGGCACGAAGAAAAATTGTAGTTGCACTAGGGGGAAATGCGATACAGTCTGGAAAAGCTACTGCGGGAGCGCAGCAAGAAGCATTGGAAAAAACAGCAGAACAACTTGTGAAAATAATGGAAAATGATGTAGATATAGTAATTGCGCATGGGAATGGCCCACAAGTGGGGAATATTTTATTACAGCAAAAAGCTGCAGAAACGGAAAAGACACCTGCAATGCCATTAGATACTTGTGGAGCAATGAGCCAAGGGATGATTGGATATTGGATGGAAAATGCGATTGAAAAGGCATTGAAAAAACGGAATATAAAAAAAGACGTGGCAACGGTTATAACACGCGTTGTTGTGGATAAAAAAGATGAGGCATTTAAAAATCCAACTAAACCGATTGGCCCTTTTTACACAGAAGAAGAAGCCAGAAGGTTAATGGAAGAAACAAAAGCATTGTTTAAAGAAGATGCTGGTAGAGGGTGGAGACGTGTTGTTCCATCACCGAAGCCTGTAAGTATTCATGAACATAAAGTGATTAATTCTTTGGTTGAAGATGGAAATATAGTGATAGCTGTTGGCGGTGGTGGAATTCCAGTAATTGATTCTGAAGAAGGGTTAAAAGGAACTGAAGCGGTTATCGATAAAGATTTCGCTGCGCAAAAATTAGCCGAATTAGTAGATGCAGATACGCTCGTAATTTTAACTGCAGTTGATAATGTATATGTAAATTATAATCAACCGAATCAAAAAAAATTAGAACATATAACAGTGAATAAATTAGAAGAATATATTGAGGAACAGCAATTTGCTGCGGGAAGTATGCTGCCAAAAATTGAAGCTGCTATTAATTTTGTTAATACAAATCCAAAACGAAAAACAATTATTACATCTTTAGAAAAAGTATATGAAGCATTAGAAGAAAAAGCTGGTACTATTATTTCAAAACAGAATGTATGCATGTATGTTTAAATAATTATGTACGCTACTTATTAGTAAAAAAGAATGAAGTTAGTAACTTCATTCTTTTTATTTATTAATATTTTTTGTACGCATTGTTCATAAAGTTTTCATGATAAAATCCAAATATATAAGTTAATTATGATAAAATTCAACTTGAATACGCTTTCTTGATTTTTCGATCCAACATACAGCAAGAGAGAGGGAATTTTATGAATAGACGGAACGTAGTTAAAGATTTAAAGCAGTTTGAATTATTTGCTCATTTAACAGAAAAGAAATTGAAAGGTTTGACGGAGTTTGTCTATTGGCGAACTTATAAAAAGGGTCAATTTTTATTTTTAGAAGGGGATTCAAGAGAAAGAATTTACTTCATGTTAGATGGATTTGTAAAGTTAGAGCGGGTAAATCAAAGTGGGAATTTATTATATGATGACTATGTAAAGAGGTATTCTATTTTTCCTTATGGTGGTATGTTTACAGACAGAGGATATAACTATACGGCAGAAGCGATGACAGATGTAGAGGTCTATTATATTCCGACAGTAATTTTCGAAGATATGGTGAAATCTAGTAGGACACAATTAATGTATGTTGTTCAGCAATTATCATCGATATTAAAGCTAAACGAAAATCGAGTACAGAATATTACAATTCCTAATGCACAAGATCGGGTCATTCAAACATTAAATTATTTAATGCAGGATTTAGGAGAACAGAGTGGCGAAACGATTGTAATTTCTTGCCCACTTACAACAATTGAAATATCGAAAATATCTGGTACGTCTCGAGAGACGGTTAGTAGCGTATTAAAACAATTAAAAAATGATAGTATTGTTACAATTCTAGATAAAAAAATTACAATACATAATCCAACATATTTTGAGGAAATCTCTATGTGAAAATTGCAGATTGATTTTTTAATTCATATTGTATATTAATAAGGTTCTTTATATATTTATAAGGAACTTTTTTACGTTATCCTCTATAAAAAGATTGTATAGTATAGTAATAATAGCTAAAATCGATAATAAAAAAGCAAAGGGAAGGGGAGAAAGAATGGTCCGAATTGAGTATGATCGATTAGTAGCTATTTTTTACAGTATAGGGGTTTTGTTATTATTAAAGATTCCAAATGATAATGAATTAATAGGGGAAAAGCTATTTAATCTCTATAAGGTTCCGATACATACGTATATTTATATGAATTATAAAGTTTCAAATATATTGATTGTTTCTTTCGTACTACATGTAATCGCATTTATATTATTTGTAAAATGGCTAGGGAAAAAGGAATCTAATACATTTAGAAAAATGAATAAGATAAAAGTAGTAGGCATTAGTATTTTGATTTTAATGATGCCGTTTATTTTAAATAACATCCTCCAGACATTGAATAAAACATGGTACTACGCAGGAAAAACAGGGGTAGAAGCAATAGAATATAAAAAAGATGATAACCAGTGTAGAATGGAGAAAAATGGAGAGCATATCGAACGAAAGTGCATCGTTACTTTAAAAAATTATCGTAATCATTCACAAGCATTAAAAGTTGTTTTATATGATAATGCAAACGAGAATTCAAAAAGTTATCCAGTACCGAAACCAGTCTATTTACAAAAACACGAGACAAAGCAATTCGAATTTCAAATTCCTGTTGCTTATAATAGCAGTATTGAAAAAGATAAAGTTCCAAATATTAAATTACATTCATTGCATGAAAATGATACGAAATACAATTAATCAGCAAGTAAAAGTTTATGAGTAGGAGCAATAATTTGAAACGATATAGAAAATCAACTTGAATCATCCAACATGCTACGAGGCAATGGCATATTGGATGATTTTTTATTTTATACCCTTTTTACGTATGAAAAGGAGGGATACAAAAGAGAAAAATTTTCGTAACTATGATGTCCGCTTCTTAACCGAAATGGTATGTGACGTTCGCTTGCTCCTTTTAAAGTGTTACAGATATCATTTTTATTTTGACAAAAAGCAATAAAACAAGGGAGTTTTGGAATCCTTAAATTTAAATTCATTTGGGATACGTCATAGTCAGGGTCTGAGAGAACAATGTTACGACCTGTTAATTTTGTTTGTTTGAATTTATCGATACCTTCTAAAATCAGCAGTTCTTTTTATTAATGTATGAAAAGCGTATGTAACGTGCGTGGTCAAGAGTAGGTGAGGAATGAGATTTGCCTTTGTGAGAAATAAATAAAGCATAAGAATAAAGAAACTACATAGAGTTCAATGAAAACAGTTGCAAACTATTCATATTTTGTTATGATAGTGTTACGAAAACGTTTGCATAAAAATTCTGATGGGATGCAAAAGGAGAGAATGACTATGAATAAGACATGGTGGAAAGAAGCGGTTGCTTATCAAATTTATCCACGTAGCTTTATGGATTCAAATGGCGATGGTATTGGAGATTTACAAGGTATTATTGCGAAACTGGATTATTTAAAAGATTTAGGTATAGATGTAATTTGGATTTGCCCAATGTATAAGTCACCTAATGATGATAATGGTTATGACATTAGTGATTATCAAGATATCATGGATGAGTTTGGTACGATGGAAGACTTTGATGCTTTACTAGATGAAGTTCATAAGCGTGATATGAAGCTTATTATTGATTTAGTTATTAATCATACAAGTGATGAACATCCGTGGTTTATTGAGTCTCGTTCATCTAAAGACAATCCGAAGCGTGATTGGTATATTTGGCATGATGGTAAAGATGGTGCGGAACCAAACAACTGGGAAAGTATTTTTAACGGTTCGGCATGGGAATATGATGAAGTATCAGGACAATATTATTTACACTTATTCTCGCGTAAACAACCAGATTTAAACTGGGAGAATAAAGAAGTTCGCGAAGTGTTATACGATACAGTTAATTGGTGGCTTGATAAAGGAATTGATGGTTTCCGCGTGGATGCAATCAGCCATATTAAAAAAGAAGATGGTTTCAAAGATATGCCAAATCCCAAAGAACTGAAGTATGTACCATCTTTTGATAAACATATGAATGTGGATGGTATTCAACCTTTATTAGAAGAGTTAAAAGAAAATACATTTTCTAAGTACGATATTATGACTGTTGGTGAAGCGAATGGCGTTAAGATTGAAGATGCTGAGCTTTGGGTTGGAGAAGAGCAAGGCAAGTTCAATATGGTATTCCAATTCGAACATTTAAGCTTATGGGATGCAGAAAAGAAGAAAGATCTTGATGTTGTAGGACTGAAAAAAGTATTAACGAAATGGCAAAAAGGTCTAGAAAATAAAGGATGGAATGCTTTATATATTGAGAATCACGATAAGCCACGTATCGTTTCAACTTGGGGAGATGATAAACAGTATTGGCGTGAAAGTGCAACAGCTCTAGGGGCAATGTATTTCTTTATGCACGGTACACCATTCATTTACCAAGGACAAGAAATTGGGATGACAAATGTTCAATTCCCAAATATTGAAGATTACGATGATGTAGCAATTAAAAATTTATATCGCGAGAAAATTGCAGAGGGCGTATCACATCAAGATATGATGGAAATTATATGGGCTTCTTGCCGCGATAATTCACGTACACCTATGCAGTGGAGTGATGAGATGAATGCTGGCTTCACAACAGCAGGTGCACCTTGGTTTGGTATGAATCCAAGCTATAAAGAAATTAATGTTGAAAAGCAAAAGAGTGAAGAGAACTCTATTTTCAATTTCTATAAAAAAATGATTGCCTTGAAAAAAGAGCACGATGTACTGAATTATGGTACGTACGATTTGCTTTTAGAAGATGATCCGCAAATTTATGCATATACTCGTACATTAAACGATGAAAAAATCGTTGTAATGAGTAATATTTCAAAAGAAGAAGCTGTATATAATGAGGATTCATTCGCACTAGAACGCAAACGTTTGCTTTTAAATAACTATGAAGTTGCGGAACATGAACAAGTAACTACAATCACGTTAAAGCCTTATGAAACAAGGGTTTATCGCATTTCATAATAAAAAAGGATGCTCTTAGAGCATCTTTTTTTATGAAAAAAAATAAATTTCTATTGCAAAGTGAAAACGCTTTTATTAAAATAGATTTATGAAAACGGTTGCGTAAAGATAAAAATAAAGTAACGTAAGGAATCGTTTTCATAAAGGAAACAGAAATTATAATTTAAATCATTATTTTGTTATAAATAAAGGGGAGGAAGAACAGATGAAAATTACGTCTTTTGATTTTTGGCAAAAGTTCGGGAAAGCATTATTAGTTGTTGTAGCTGTAATGCCAGCAGCTGGTTTAATGATTTCTATCGGTAAGTTGATTGGGATGTCTGCTGGGGATATTAACGCAGTTCATACAATCGCTCGCGTAATGGAAGACATCGGTTGGGCGATTATTACAAATCTACACATCTTATTCGCAGTAGCAATTGGGGGATCTTGGGCGAAAGATCGCGCGGGTGGTGCATTTGCAGCGCTATTAGCATTCGTCTTAACAAACAGAATTACGGGAGCTATATTTGGCGTAAACGCTGAAATGTTAGCGGATTCAAAAGCGAAAGTTTCTTCAGTATTAGCAGGGGATTTAATTGTAAAAGATTACTTTACTTCTGTACTTGGTGCACCAGCATTAAACATGGGAGTTTTCGTAGGGATTATCACTGGTTTCTTAGGAGCTACTTTATATAACAAATACTATAACTATAACAAACTGCCACAGGCATTAGCATTCTTTAACGGAAAACGATTCGTACCATTCGTTGTAATTGTTTGGTCTACAGTCACTGCAATTGTATTATCACTTTTATGGCCATTCATCCAAAGTGGGTTAAATGAATTTGGTCGCTGGATTGCAGCTTCAAAGGATAGTGCACCAGTTGTTGCACCATTTGTATATGGAACGTTAGAGCGTTTACTATTACCATTCGGTTTACACCATATGTTAACGATTCCGATGAACTACACAGAGCTAGGTGGAACATATACGATGTTAACTGGCTCAAAAATTGGACAAGTTGTAGCAGGACAAGATCCTTTATGGCTTGCATGGATTACAGATTTAAATAACTTATTAGCAAATGGAGATACAAAAGCATATAACGATTTATTAAATAACGTTGTACCAGCTCGATTCAAAGCAGGACAAGTTATCGGTTCAACAGCAGCGTTAATGGGTATTGCATTCGCGATGTTCCGTAATGTTGATAAAGAAAAACGTGCAAAATATAAACCAATGTTCTTATCAGCAGCATTAGCAGTATTCTTAACAGGTGTAACAGAACCAATTGAATTCATGTTCATGTTTATTGCTCCAGTATTATATGTTGTATATGCAATTACAACAGGACTTGCATTCGCATTAGCGGATTTAATTAACTTACGTGTTCACGCATTTGGATTTATTGAATTAATTACTCGTACACCGATGATGGTTAATGCAGGACTAACTAGAGATTTAATCAATTTCGTTATCGTTTCATTAGTATTCTTCGGTCTGAACTTTACATTATTCAATTTCTTAATTAAAAAGTTCAACTTACCAACACCAGGACGTGCTGGTAACTATATTGATAATGAAGATGAGTCATCAGAAGGAACAGGAAATGTACAGGATGGTTCATTAGCAACAAAAGTTATTGATTTATTAGGTGGAAAAGAAAATATTGCTGACGTAGATGCTTGTATGACACGTTTACGTGTAACAGTAAAAGACTTAGCTGTTGTTGCACCAGAAGCACAGTGGAAACAAAATGGTGCTTTAGGACTGATCGTAAAAGATAAAGGTGTACAAGCAGTATATGGTCCGAAAGCTGACGTATTAAAGTCAGACATTCAAGATATGTTAGGTGCGTAATAATATGAAATTGCTAACTTTAAACTGTCACTCTTGGCAAGAAGAAAATCAAATAGAAAAGATAAAATATCTTGCTAAAGTCATTCAAGAAGAAGAGTATGATGTCATCGCATTGCAAGAAGTAAGTCAGTCGATAGGGGCTAAAAATGTATGCGGTAACAAGAAGAAAGATAATTTTGGACTTTTACTATTAGAAGAGTTAAAAGCGTTACATGTAAAAGATTACAATATTACTTGGGATTTCTCTCATATTGGTTATGATGTGTATGAAGAAGGATTAGCGATTGTAACGAAACATAATGTTGTAAAAGAAGATACGTTCTTTATTTCAGAAAATAAGGATACAACGTATTGGAAAACGCGCAAAATTGTAAGTGCAACAATTGCTTATAATGGTAAGAACATCACATTTTACTCTTGCCACCTCGGTTGGTGGAATGATGAAGAAGAATCATTCAAAGGTCAAGTTAATCGTTTGATGGAGCGTATAGATAGCAATGAACTATCCTTCTTAATGGGTGATTTTAATAATAACGCCCGTTTGCAAGGCGAAGGTTATGAATATATGATGCAAAAAGGTTTGTACGACACATATGAACTAGCAATAGAGAAGGATAAAGGAACGACTGTCCAAGGTGAGATTGCTGGTTGGGATGAAAATAAACATAATTTACGAATCGATCTAATATTGTGTAACCGAAGTGAAAAAGTTCGTTCTTCAAAAGTTATTTTTAATGGTACAAACCGAAAGGTGATTTCAGACCATTTCGGTGTAGAAGTACAAGTAGATATATAATAGAAGAAATCCTCACAGATGATGAAAAACTGTGAGGATTTTTTTTAGCAATACAAGTATTTCCAAGAGAAAATACTTGTATTTTTTATGACATTTCCTATATATTTGTTATTATTGAATGTAAAACCGATTTGGTCATTTTGTATTCATACTTTGACTGACTTCGTTATATAATGTAGTAAGTCAAAGTTAATGGGAAAAAATAGTTCGTTTTTGGTTAATCCACGATGTAGAAAGTGATATAATTGCAAAATGTATGTATCATTTTCTAAAGAAGGAAAAATATATAATTAGGTGATAACTTCTATGAAACAAATTTGGCGTATTTATAAGACAGATTTACGGAATGTAGCTAAACATTGGGCTGCAATTGTTATTGTTGTAGGATTAATGATTTTACCATCGTTATATGCATGGTTTAACATTAAAGCTTCCTGGGATCCGTACGGAAATACAAAAGAGGTTCCCATTGCAGTTTCTAACCAAGATGCTGGCTCTAATTTAAGAGGAAAAGACATCAATATTGGTGACGAGATTGTAGATTCTCTTAAGAAAAACAAAAATCTTGGGTGGAAATTTGTAGACGAAAAACAAGCAATTTACGGAGTTGAGCGCGGGGATTATTATGCAAGTATTACAATTCCAAAAGATTTCTCTGAAAAGATTGCAACTGTTCTGGATGAAAATCCACAGAAACCAGAACTGGATTACTATGTAAATGAAAAAGTAAATGCAATTGCACCAAAAATTACAGCAAAAGGTGCATCAGGTATTACAGAAGAAATTAGTAAAAACTTTGTTAAAACAGCAAATGGTGAGATTTTTAAAGTTTTTAATGATCTTGGAATCGATTTAGAAACAAACTTACCGAGTATTGAGAAGGTAAAGGATCTTGTATTTAAGTTAGAAGCGCAGTTCCCAGAAATGAATACATTGATGGATAAGGCGTTAGATGATGCGACTCGAGCAGAGGATGTTGTGAAGGTAGCACAAAAAGAGTTACCGGTTGTAGAAAGTGTTATGAATGATGGGCAAGAAGCGTTAGGGAATTTAGATAAATTCTTTGCGAGAAATGATGAAACATTGAATCGTGCTCCGGGAACTATTAAGAATAATTTAATTGTAACGAAGCAGGGCTTGGATGCTGCAGCGAAAATTACAGATTACTTAAAAAATCCTTCATTTGATTTTAATCTGACACTTCCAGATCCAGCTAAATTCCCAGTGTTACCTAATATAACTCTTCCACAAATACCGCAAATACCAGAAATTCCAGCGTTACCGCAAGTGAATGGTGATGGGTATAAGAATATTGCTAAAAATATTGATCAAACTGTAAATAATGTTTTCAGCTCAATACGTGTTGGAACAACTTACGCACAAGGTGTTATAAACGGGTTGCAAAATGGTAATTTTGATCCGGAAAAAGCGAAACAAGATCTTAATAATGTTTCTGAGACGTTGCAAGGACGTGCGGATAGTGTTTCATATGTAATTGATGTCTTTACTAAATTTAAAGAGTCGGCATCAACTGATTTTGGAAAAGAATTCTTCCAAAAGAGAATAGAAAGATTAACAAACCTTAAATCAGCTATCGAAAATGCAAATGGTGGCGTTAAAGATATTGCCAATATTATTGGTACAGGGCAAGAAGTGAAAAAAGATGTAAGAGATGCTACTAATAAAAAATTAGATGCAATAAATAACTTGGTAAATCAAGCAGAAGCAGATTATAATGCAACATTCGTAACTGATTTTGAAAAAGCAGTAAGTACAGCCGAGCAATTGAAAGATAAGGCTGAAGGTGTAAAAGAAGATGCGCAACAACTTAGAGGTAATTTAAATCAAGATATAAAAAAAGCGAATGAGTTAGTAAATCAAACCAATGAGGCATTAGACAATGGTAGAGAAAAGTACGATAAGGCTGTAAGTGATTACAGCAGATTAAAAACAGAACTTGGAAAAGCAAGAGAAGACTTAAGCAACGCAGGTGTTAATGGATTAGACTCTACAAAAGTAGCCTTAAATGATTTAAATGGACAGTTCAAAGCAGCATGGAATTTATTTAACGACATGATTCCAGTTCTGGAAAGTACAAATAAAGTTTTAGCAGATGTAAATAGTGATAAGAACACGAATAACATGATTTCTAAAGTGAATAAAATAAAAGATGGTCTTCAAAAAGGAATCGATTTAACTGATAAAGGAATTGACGCTATTAATAAAGGTCAAAAACCAGCAGCAGATGTCATTGAGAGTATTAATGAAGTGTCTAAAAATGTTTCAGCACAAATAGGCGATATTTTGGCTAAATATGATTCTGAAATCACTCCAAATTTCAATGCAGCTATTGCTCGTACAAAAGAGATGTCTAAAAACACATCTCAAATTTTAAAAGAAGCAGACAAAAAGCTTCCAGATGTTAAAAAGTTACTAGAAGATTCATCAAAAGGCTTAGTAGACGGTAAAAAGAAATTAGCAGATATTAAAGCTGAAATGCCAGCTACTGAGAAAAAGATTAAAGAATTAGCAGATAAAATTCGTGATTTTGAATCTGAAGAGGATTTAAAAGACATCATCCGTTTATTGAAAAATGATGTTGAGAAGCAAAGTGATTACTTTGCGAATCCAGTAAATTTAAAAGAGAATAAATTATTTGCGATGCCGAACTACGGTTCAGCAATGTCACCATTCTATACGGTGCTTGCATTATGGGTAGGCGCATTATTAATGGTTTCATTATTAACAGTAGAAGTACATGAAGAGGGCGCGAATTATAAGAGCCATGAAATTTACTTCGGACGTTTATTGACATTCTTAACGATAGGTCTTTCACAAGCGTTTATCGTATCGATGGGAGATATATTCTTACTCGGTACGTACGTAGTCGATAAGTTCTGGTTTGTATTATTTAGTTTATTTATTGGTGGAGTCTTCGTTTGTATCGTATACTCACTCGTTTCTATTTTCGGAAACGTAGGGAAATCGATGGCGATCATTTTACTTGTACTGCAAGTAGCAGGATCGGGGGGAACATTCCCAATTCAAATGACACCAGCGTTCTTCCAAGCAATTTATCCATTCTTACCGTTCACATACGCAATTAGTGCAATTCGTGAAACAGTAGGCGGGATGCTTTGGGATATCGTAACGCGAGATTTACTTGTGTTAAGTGCTTTCGTAGTAGTTATGATTGTTGCTGCGTTATTACTGAAAACACCAATTAACAAATCGAGTGAAAAGTTTGTTGAGAACGCAAAAGGAAGTAAAATCATTCACTAAAATAAAAGGTTCCTACCGATAGAGGTAGGAACCTTTTTGTTTAATCAAATTTTAATTTCTTTAATGCTTCTGCAAATGGATTGTTTAATGGTTCTTCTTCTTTGTTCTGTTGTTTCATATATTTTTGAACGTCGCGCTTAGCAGCTTTGTTTCCAGATTCCTTTTTACGTCTCTCTTGGAATGTCGATAATTTCTCACGATAGCCACATTTACATGCGAAGATTTGTCCAGCACCTTCACCACGTAATTCTAATTTTTTCTTACACTGAGGACAACGAGCGTTTGTTGTACGAGATACATTTTTACGATGACCACATTCACGGTCTTGGCAAACGAGCATTTTTCCTTTTTTGCCGTTTACCTCTAGCATTGGTTTACCACAGTCTGGACAAGACTTTGTTGAAATGTTGTCATGTTTATATTTTTTATCACTCGATTTAATTTCAGAAACAATTTCTTTCGTATAGTTCTTCATTTCTGAAATGAATACTTCTTTTTTCAGTTTACCCTTTGCAATTGCCTCTAGCTTTTGTTCCCACTCACCAGTTAGTGTAGGTGATTTTAACTCTTCTGGCACTAAATCAAGTAACTGACGGCCTTTTGAAGTAATGTGAATATCTTTACCACGTTTTTCAATTAAGAACGAATTGAATAGCTTGTCGATAATATCAGCTCGTGTTGCTACAGTACCTAATCCACCAGTTGATTTTAACGTATCAGCAAGTTGTTTATTTTGCGTATCCATATATTTTGTAGGATTTTCCATTGCTGAAAGTAAAGTCGCCTCGTTAAAACGTGCAGGTGCTTTCGTTTGACCGGATGTTTGCATAATTAACTTTACAGTTAATGTATCGCCTTTTTCAATGCGAGGTAAAAGTTGCTCTTTTACGTCATCAGTCACATCATCATCTTCAAAGCGATTTTCGTATACTTCTTTCCAACCGGCATGTAGAATAGTTTTTCCGCGTGCAATGAACGTTTCATTGCCGACTTTTGTGCGTAATGTTAGTTGTTCGTATTCGAATGCTGGGAATAAAACAGCTAAGAAACGTTTTACAACTAAATCATAAATTTTGCGTTCTTTATCTGTGAAGGCTGAGAAGTTAACGTATCCTTCTGTTGGAATAATTGCGTGATGATCGCTTACTTTACTATCATCAACAAATGATTTATTAGCCTTGATAGGCTTTTGTAATACTTTATGTGCTAAAGGACGATATTCTCCGACACCACATGCTTTTAGACGTTCTGGAAGTGTTCCAACGATATCAGATGAAATATAGCGTGAATCTGTACGAGGGTACGTTAACACTTTATGTTGCTCATACAATTTCTGCATAATGTTTAATGTTTCTTTCGCAGAGTAACCGAACTTTTTATTTGCATCACGTTGTAATTCAGTTAAATCGTAAAGACCAGGAGAGAATGACTTCTTTTGTTTTTTATCAATTTCTATAACAGTGGCATTTTGTTTATCTAAAACTTTTACGATGCTATCAATTTTTTCTTTATTAAAACTACGGCTATTGTCATTTGCATCTTGCCACGTTAGTTTTAGTTGATTTGTTGTTTGAGCTTCAATGCCGTAGTAAGTTTGAGCTTTGAAGTTCTTTATTTCATCTTCACGATTAGCGATCATAGCGACAGTAGGTGTTTGTACACGGCCGCAATTCAGCTGGGCATTAAAGCGAGTCGTTAAAGCTCGAGTCGCATTAAGACCGATATACCAGTCAGCTTCTGAACGCGCAACTGCTGAAGCATATAAATTGTCATATGCCTTACCTGGTTTTAAATTTGCAAAACCATCTTTAATTGCTTTGTCAGTAACGGATGAAATCCATAGACGTTTGATTGGTTTGTTAACTCGAACCTTATCAATAATCCAACGAGCGACCAATTCTCCTTCACGCCCAGCGTCTGTTGCTACAATAATTTCATTTACATCTTTTCTAAGAAGCTGACTTTTTACAGCATTAAATTGTTTTCCTGTTTGTTTAATAACCGTTAATTTCAAACGCTCAGGTAGCATCGGTAAATCTTCTAAATTCCACTTTTTATATTTCACATCATAGTTTTCTGGATCTGCTAATGTAACAAGATGACCTAAAGCCCAAGTTACAATATATTTATTACCTTCAAGATAACCATTTCCTTTTTTATCGCACTTAAGTACACGCGCAATATCTCGTGCAACGGAAGGTTTTTCAGCGATTACAACGCTTTTTGACATATTTAAAACATCCTTTCAAAATTCCATACGTTAACTATAGCATACATCTTCTTGAGATTCAGTTTCGCTCCATATTTGAGCGGTTTTTAGTGGAATGAACAAAACACCCACTGATTAAAGTTTCACTTGATTATGCTTATTGTTTTATAGGGTGCTTCTATATTAAATAGAAAAGTAAAGAACTTGTTATTTTATTAGAATAAGAGTAGACTTTGAAGTAGATGAATAATAAACACATGGGAGTTTGTGGATGCAAACTGAGAGTATGACTAATCCGTCATTGACCATTTGAACCTGTTGGATAATGCCAGCGTAGGGAGAGTGTAAAAGCACATGTTCAGGCACTTTGCGTACGCGCAAAGTGCCTTTTTGTGTATCTCCCATCACTATAGTTAGGAGATGAAAAGGATGAATATGAAAGAAATTAGTAAAGTAGTGGATTTGGTGAGAGAATCTAATCCGCTCGTTCATAATATTACAAATGTTGTTGTCACAAATTTTACAGCTAACGGTTTGTTAGCGCTAGGAGCATCGCCTGTAATGGCGTATGCAAAAGAAGAAGTGGCAGAAATGGCGAGTATTGCTGGAGCGTTAGTATTAAATATGGGGACACTACGTCCTGAAGAAGTAGAAGCGATGTTACTTGCGGGTAAATCAGCAAATGTGAACAATGTACCAGTACTGTTTGATCCAGTTGGTGCAGGAGCAACATCGTATCGAACAGAAGTTGCGAGACATATTCCGGCCGAAATCGAGTTAGCAATTATTCGCGGAAATGCAGCTGAAATAGCGAATGTTATTAATGAGAGCTGGGAAATTAAAGGGGTAGACGCCGGTGCTGGAAATGGCAATGTCGTAAGTATTGCAAGGCAGGCAGCGGATGAATTAAATACAGTAGCGGTGATTACTGGAAAAGAAGATGTTGTTACAGATAGAGAGCGAACGATTCTTATTCGAAATGGTCACCCTATTTTAACGAAAGTTACAGGTACTGGTTGTTTACTAACCTCTGTAATAGGAGCATTTGTAGCAGTAGAAAAGGATTATGTAAAGGCAGCAGTAGCAGCATTAACGTTTTATGGTGTAGCTGCGGAACTGGCAGCTACTAAGACGGTGGAAAAGGGACCTGGTAGTTTCCAAATTGAATTTTTAAATCAGTTAGCGAATACCACTTCGGGTGATATTGAGAAGTATGGGAAGATTGAGGAGTTAAAGTAAGGGGATGAAAAACATGATGCGCATTGAAGCAAAGAGAATGTCTAAGTTATTACAAGTGTATTTTATTATGGGAAGTAATAACTGTACGAAGGATCCGTTAGCTGTATTGAAAGAAGCGTTAGATGGTGGAGTGACACTTTTTCAGTTTCGTGAGAAGGGAGAAGGAGCTTTAATCGGAGAAGATAGAGTGCGCTTTGCAAAGGAATTGCAGGCGCTTTGTAAGGAATATGGTGTTCCTTTCATTGTAAATGATGATGTAGAATTAGCCATTGAATTAGATGCAGATGGCGTGCATGTTGGACAAGATGATGAAGGAATTACTACTGTTCGTGAAAAAATGGGGGATAAAATTATCGGTGTATCTACACATACAATTGAAGAAGCGAGCTGGGCAATTGAAAACGGAGCTGATTATTTAGGTGTTGGTCCGATTTTTCCAACGAGTACAAAAAAAGATACGAAAGCAGTTCAAGGAACGAAAGGTTTAGCTCATTTTAGAGAACAAGGAATTAGGATACCGATTGTTGGTATTGGTGGGATTACAATTGAAAATACAGCTTCGGTTATAGAAGCGGGTGCGGACGGTGTTTCATGTATTTCAGCTATTAGTTTATCGGAATCTGCTTATGAAAGTACGAGGAAATTAGCTGAAGAAGTAAATAAAAGTTTGTAGAAAAGGGAACTGTACACACATAGTAAAGAACAGAATGGACAGTTAAAAATATTTAAACAAACGTTTGATTAAAAAAGCACAAACCCTTTAAAATTGTGGGTTTGTGCTTCTTCTTTAAAACATAATTGAAATTAAGAGCATTCCAATTCCGATAGAAGTGAATGTTGCGATTAGGCCGGGAATCATAAAGCTGTGATTTAAAACATATTTACCAATGCCTGTTGTACCAGTACGATCAAAGTTAATCGCAGCAACGATTGTTCCATAGTTTGGAATGAAGAAGTATCCATTTACTGCAGGGAACATAGCGATTAGTAGTGCTGGTGGAATACCGAGTGATAATCCAAGAGGCATTAAAGCGCGTACTGTTGCTGCTTGGCTATATAGTAAAATAGATAGAGTGAATAATGCGATGGCAAATAGCCATGGTGCACTTGTTACTAGGTGCTGAATTGATCCTTGAATCATATTTAAGTTTCCGTTAAAGAAAGTATCTCCCATCCAAGCAATCCCGAAAATAGCAACAACTGCTGTTGCACCCGCTTTAAAGACGTTACCAGACACGATGCTTTCTACATTTGGTTTACAGAAAATAATAATAAGAGCTGCAATCGTTAACATAACCATTTCAATTGTGTTTGGCATGGAAAGACGGGCTAACTTCCCATCAACTATCCATCCTGGACGAAGTGCTTCAAATGAACCGAGAAGTACGACAAGGAAAGTTCCTAATAGGAAAAGGATAACTGATAATTTAGCGCCTTTTACACCGACAAATTCTTTTTTCTCTTCAATCTTAGGAATCATTCCTTCTTTTAATCGTTTCAAGTATTCAGGGTCTTCATTTAATTCTTTCCCCATTTTGCTAGCAACAAATGCAGCTACCATACAAGCGATGAAAGTAGAAGGGATACTTACTTTTAAAATATCTAATAAGGTGATTTTATAGTCAGCTAACATTGCTAGAAGTGCAACTGTTGCAGCTGATATAGGACTAGCTGTAATTGCTTGTTGGGAAGCGATTACGGCAATTGACATTGGTCGTTCCGGTCTAATCCCGGATTCGCGAGAGACTTCTGCGATGACAGGAAGTACAGAATAAGCAACGTGACCAGTTCCTGCACAAAGTGTAAATAAATAAGTAACAATTGGAGCAAAGAATGTAATGCGTTTTGGATTTTTTCGTAATGCTTTCTCGGCCAGATGAACAAGGTAGTCCATTCCTCCAGCGGCTTGGAGTGCACCAGCAGCTGTAATTACTGCTAAAATCATAAGCATGACATCAATAGGAGGAGCTGTAGGTTGTAAGTGGAAGACGAAAACAAGTATTGCCATACCAACGCCACCCATTACTCCTAGACCAACTCCGCCTAGACGTGCGCCAATAAAAATGCAGAGTAGTAACGTAAGAAATTGTAGCCAAAACATGATAAACTACCTCCGAAATTCATTAGTTAAGATATATTCGAATAATTTAATTTAAATGAAAATTAAAATAAATACTCAAAACAATCCTTGTGTTATATACATTTTTTATTATATAACACAAGAAATGTAACATTCACGTACTTTGTTAAATTATTTCGAAAAAATAATACGTTAAAATTTTACATTTGTATCTCTAAATAGGTAGACATTTTAATTTTAATGTTGTAATCTTTTGTAGAGAATAATTTAATTCTCATAGAACTCCCATATCGTTCAACTCGTTCAGCGAGAAAGGCAAACTGATGGAAACATTAGGACGCAAAACTACAGGAGCTAAGGCCGAAAGGCTATGCTAGCCAGTTACCGGACGGATAGGGTTGGTCTTGACCAATGCTCTTTTCATTGGTCTTTTTTTTATTTGTAAACAAATGAGAATCTTTATCATTTATTGAGGTTTATATTTTAATAGTTTTACTTTATATTAAGTTAATTAAGAAGGGTGATGTTAATGAAAAAGTATTGGCATAAGTTGTCGTTTCTTCAAAAAAATGTATTGTTAACTGTGTTAGTTATTTTGACGCTTGTTGGTACTATGGGAGCGTTAAGTTTTAATATGTTTCAAAATAGTATGATGTCTATATTTGAAAGGCATTCTTTTGAAACAGGAGATACGGTATTACATAAATTAGACGAAGAGATAGTGAGAGATGTTACAAAAGACCCAGTGGCACAAAGAGAAAAGAGAGAGAAGTTAACAGAGAAATTAGATGAAGCAACGGAAGAATTGAATAGTGTTGGACAAACGTATATTGTTGGAGCAAAAAAAAATGAAAAAGGTGAGTTACTAATCGTCGACTTGTCTACAGACTTAGCAAATGTTGTTGAAGTAAGACCGGGCGAATATTATAAACAACCAGATCTTTGGATGAAAGCATACGATAAGGTAATGAGCACGAAAAAAGCAAACATGACAGTAGTATATGAAGATCTATTAGGATCATGGGTAACGATATTAGAGCCAATTAAAGATGGAGACGGAAATATTGTGGCAATTGTTGCAGCCGATGTAGATGCTTCTATTGTTCCTAGTACAAAGGAAAAATTCATTATACAAGGTTTAATGTTTATTTGTATTTCTGTTTTAATTGCAACTGTTATTCAATTCTTAATTGTACGTAACGCACTTGCTCCATTGCGAGATTTACGTGAAGGGTTGCGCAAAGTCGGTGAAGGTGATTTGAGTATTAAATTAGAAGAAAGACCAGATGATATTGGTATTATTAATGCGTATTTTAATAATACCATCGAGAAGTTTAAAGGAATTGTAGATAAAGTGAAGCAGACAGCCGAACAGGTTTCCTCATCTTCAAAAGAATTGTCAGTGAGTACGAAAGAGAATAGCATGGCAGTTCAAGAAATCGTAAGTTCTATGGTTGGGGTAAGAGCGGGCACTCAGTCACAAGAAACTTCAGTACCAAAGTATTTAGGTATTGTATATGAAATGGAAGATAGGATAGAAGAGATAACAAATGCTGCAGAACAAATGACGGAAGAGTCTGAAGGTATGGAGCATCATTCAGTAAAAGGAAATGGTGTTATTGAACAGGCGATTAATCAAATGAACATAATACAAAATGCAGTACAGGATGTATCTTCTATCATTTATTCTTTGGAAACAAGATCAAAAGAAATTAATGATATTGTAACTGTAATTACAGGTATTTCAAACCAAACTAATTCGTTAGCTTTAAATGCTTCTATTGAATCCTCACGTGCTGAGGAAACTAGAAGGGGATTTGCCGTTGTTGCTGATGAAGTGCGTAAATTAGCAGAGCAAACGGAAGCATCAGCAAAAGATATAGCAAAATTAATAGGGGAAACACAAGCTGAAACGGAAGAAGCTGTTGTTTCAATGCAAAAGGCTTCAAAAGAAGTAGAATCTGGAATTAAACTTGTTCGAAGTAGTGGTGCCTTCTTTGAAAAAATTTCAAAATCAGCACAATCTGTTACAAATCAAGTTAGAGTTGTTTCTAGCAATTCAAGTGATATATTGCAAAATAGCGAAAATATTGTTCGTGTTGTAAATGAACTATCACATATCGCAAATATGTATGCGAATAGTAGTAGTAATATTGAAGCGAGTATGAAAGAACAGGAAATGTCTGTACAAGATATTGCTGAATTAGCGAGTTCTTTAAGCTGGCTTTCACAGGAGTTACAAGAGTTAATTGGAGAATTCAAGAGTTAACTGAAATGATTATACATGCTTTTGTTTGTTCAATAAAATAAATCATGCTACAATGAAAACGAATTAAGGACCGGGGAGCCAATTGGCTGAGAGGATGTAAGCAAACATCGACCCTCAACCTGATCTGGATAATGCCAGCGTAGGGAGTTACTTAAAGTGATGTAGCATATGTTATTCTATAATAACTTGCATACAAGGCTTTCCTACGTAGTAGGAAAGCCTTTTCTTGTTTTAAAATTTAATTTCAGAAGGGGGATATTATTATGTCACAACAAGTTACAATGTCATTTTCAGTAGTACCACAAGCAAAAACAAAAGATGTATATTCTGTTGTTGATAAAGCAATTGAAGTTGTACAACAATCGGGAGTTCGTTATGAAGTAGGAGCAATGGAAACAACGCTGGAAGGAGAATTAGATGTACTTCTTGATGTCGTTAAACGTGCGCAACAAGCTTGCGTGGATGCTGGAGCTGAAGAAGTGATTACTTCTATTAAAATCCATTACCGTCCAAGCACTGGTGTAACGATAGATGAAAAAGTTTGGAAGTACCGTGATGAATATGCAAAACCAGAAGCAATCTAAAATAATTACAACAATTTGGCTTATCCTTCTCATTGCAATATGGGAAGGATCTGTTTCATTATTTAAAATTGAACCTTGGATTTTACCAAAGCCTTCTGCCATTGTTCAAGAATTAATTGGAATGAAGGATTTACTATTACCGAATACGATGCAAACGTTACAAGAGGTTATAATTGGACTATTTTTTGCGATTTTAATTGGGACAAGTATTGCAATTCTTATGGACGTTATCCCTTTATTTCGTATTTTAATAAATCCGTTGCTTGTTATTTCGCAAACGATTCCAATCGTTGTACTTGCACCGTTATTTATTATTTGGTTTGGATATGGAATGCTACCGAAAGTAATGGTAGTAATACTCGTTTGTTTCTTCCCGATTGCGCTTAGTATTTTAGAAGGTTTTCAAACGGTAGATAAAAATATGTTGAAGTTGTTGCAAACGATGAAGGCAACGAAATGGCAAGTTTACCAGAAAGTAAAGTTTCCGGCAGTGCTTCCATACTTTTTCTCCGGTTTGAAAATTGCAGTTACATATAGCGTCATGGGAGCGATTATTGGAGAGTGGCTCGGTGCCAGCGAAGGGTTAGGAGTTATGCTTACGAGGGCTACAAAATCCTTTTTAACTGCCCGGGTATTTGGTGTTGCAGCAATTATTGTTATGGTGACATTATGTCTGTATTTTATCGTGGAGTTTATGGCAAGAATAACAGCACCATGGATATATAGAAAGGACGGCAGAAAATGAAAAAAGGTTTAAAAGTTATGTTGGCTGCCTTATTAGCAGTAGGTGTGGCTGGATGTAATCCGGCGAAGAAAGAAGAAAGTGCAAGTAAAGATCAAAAAGTAAAAGTAGTATTAGATTGGTTCCCGAATACGAATCATACTGGTTTATATGTAGCGCAAGCGAAAGATTATTATAAAAAGCAAGGCTTAGATGTAGAAATTATTCAGCCTGGTGACAATGTAACAGCAGAGCAAATGATAGCTTCAGGAAAAGCTGACTTCGCAATAAGCGCACAAGAAAATGTAACGTTGGCTCGGGTGGAAGGTATTCCTGTTGTATCTGTAGGGGCGATTATTCAGCATAACACTTCAGCTTTTGCGTCACTTAAGAAAGATAACATGACTTCACCGAAAAATTTTGAAGGCAAACGTTACGGAGGCTGGGGAGGACCAGCAGAAGAAGCAACGTTGAAGACAATTATGGAGAAACATCAGGCTGATTTTAATAAAGTCGAAAAAATCATTTTAGGACAAACAGACTTCTTTAAATCAATTGGCCGTGATGCTGATTTCGAATGGATTTATTACGGTTGGGATGGTATTGAAGCAAAGCGTCAAGGAAAAGAGTTAAATACAATTATGGTGAAAGACTTAGATCCAGCGCTCGATTTCTATAGCCCTGTTATTATTACAAGTGAAAAACATACGAAGCAAGATAAAGACTTTGTGAAAAAGTTTATGAATGCAACGACAGAAGGGTATAATTTTGCAATTAAAGAACCAAAAGAAGCAGCGGATATTTTAATTAAAGCTGTTCCAGATGTGAATAAAGAGTTAGTGCAAGAGAGTCAAAAGTGGTTAAGTACGAAGTATCAAGATGATGCAAAAGCATGGGGAGTACAGAAGGAAGAAGTTTGGACGAATTACATGAATTTCTTATATGATAACAAAGTTATTAAGAAGAAAATTGATGTGAAAGATGCCTTTACAAATGAGTTCCTTCCAAGTGAAAAATGAGTGGATTACAAATAAAAGATATTGTGAAATCTTTCGATGGAAAGAATGTATTAGCAAATATTAGTGCTTCTATACGAGAGGGAGAATTCGTTTCCTTTGTAGGACCCAGTGGTTGCGGGAAAAGCACATTATTAAATATGATTGCAAATGTTGAAAATCCAACAAGTGGGAATGTAACGTATAAGGATAAGCAAGTACAAGAGCAAGATGCTGTAAGTTATATGCCGCAACAGGATTTATTGCTGCCATGGCGATCAGCTTTGCAAAATATCGTTCTTCCATTAGAAATTGAAGGAAAGCCGAAAAAACAAAGGTTAACTGAGGGAATGGAAGCATTAAAGCAGTTTGAGTTAGACGAATATGCAGACCATTATCCAGATGAATTATCAGGTGGAATGCGTCAAAGAATTAGCTTCCTTCGCACATATTTATGTGAAAAGCCAATTATGCTACTTGATGAGCCTTTTGGAAAATTAGATGCTTTTACAAAAATGGAAGTACACAGTTGGCTTTTAAACTCTTGGCACCAAGAGAAGCAAACAATCGTTATGGTTACACATGACTTAGATGAGGCAATCTTGCTGTCGGATCGCGTATTTATTTTATCTCAAAGACCAGCGTCAATAGTTGGGGAGGTACAAGTGAAATTACCTAGGCCACGAACGATGGATATGTTAACATCACTTGAATTAAAGAAAGATAAGGAAGAAATTTTGAGAGTATTAGCTCCTTATATGAAAAAATAGAAAAAGTCTTTTAACAGTTTTTAGTATAATTGCTGTTAAGAGGCTTTTTTTTATAGGAGAAGAAGGAACAAAAGAAAAAATAGAGAATAGAATATAACAGAGTAGTTTATACTCTTAATATAACAAATGTTAAAGGAGTGAAAGGATAAAATGACTTTATCAACTGTTCTTCAAATGGTTTTAGCTTGATGTGGGAGAAGTCTGCCCATTTTTAACGATTAAGCTAAATTGAAGACAGCAGGTAAAGAACCTTAATCCTTTTTTACGATAATATGTAATGGGTAAGGTGTATTCACCTTACCCATTTTTTATATGCACAATTAAATAAGGCTTTATACTGTTGCTCTCTCTTATTTAGCTTATGGATGATAAGTAAAGGAGAGAAAAAAATGAGTATATTAACAGTAGAAAATTTAAGTCATTCGTATGGTGAGAAAACCATTTTATATAATACGTGCTTTCGATTATTAAAGGGCGAGCATGTTGGGTTAGTAGGGAAAAATGGAATTGGAAAATCAACATTGTTAAGGATTTTAACAGGAGAACTTATACATGATGATGGGAACATTGAATGGTTTCCGCATGTGAAGGTAGGTTTTTTACAGCAGCATATGGATTTACAAGAGGGGATAACAATTGAAAGATATTTACAAAGTGCATTTTCTGATTTGTATGCGATTGAATGTGAGATGTTAAAAATTGCTGAAGAAATGAATGGAGCAGGAGAAGTAGAAAAACTGTTAGTAAAGTATGGAGAATTACAAACTATATTGGAAAGTTCTAATTTCTATCAAATTCATACAGAAATTGAAGAAGTAGCAATTGGTTTAGGGTTGTTTGAGGTAGGTTTGGAAAAGGATGTTTCAAAGTTAAGTGGAGGACAACGAACAAAGTTATTACTTGGGAAGCTCCTTTTAGAAAAAGCTGATGTTGTATTGCTAGATGAGCCAACAAACTATTTAGATACAGCTCATATAGAATGGTTGCAATCATATTTGAGACTGTATGAAAAAGCTTATGTAATCATTTCACATGACGAAGTATTTTTGAACAGTATTACGAATGTTATTTATCATCTAGAAGGAGGGAAAGTGAAGCGATACGCAGGAAATTATGAAAAGTTTGTGCAAAGTTATCAAGTGCAAACGAAACAATTACAATCGGCGTATACGAAACAACAAAAAGAAATTGCTCAGTTAGAAACATTTATTCAAAAAAATAAAATTCGAAAAGCGAAACAGGCTAAAAGTCGAGAGAAAGTGTTAGAGAAAATGCAAAGGGTTGAAAAGGTTAATCATGTAACTCAAACTCGTTTTGATTTCAATGTTTATGAGGAGCCAGTGAGTCGTATATTGCAAGCTGAGAAACTAAGGATAGGATATAGTGATCCGTTATGTCCAGAGTTGAATTTACAAGTGAAAAAGGGAGAAAAGATAGCGATTGTTGGTCATAATGGAATTGGAAAAACGACGATGTTAAAAACGTTATTAGGTCAAATAAAGCCGCTAAGTGGTTCAATTTCTGTTGGAGAACGAGTAAATCCTGCTTATTTTGCACAGGAGGAGTTTGCTTCAGAAACAACACCATTAGAGAAAGTTTGGGCAGAACGACCAGATATGACAAAGAAAGAAGTGCGCCAAGCATTAGCAAAGTGTGGATTGAAAGAAGAACACGTATTAAAACCTATTCGTTTATTAAGCGGCGGAGAACAAACGAAAGTACGTTTATGTGAACTTATCGTAACGAAAAGCAATGTTTTAATTTTAGATGAACCAACTAATCATTTGGATATAGAAACAAAGAAGTCCTTGCAGGAAGCGTTACAACAATATAAAGGAACAGTTTTACTTGTCTCACATGAGCCTTCTTTCTATGAAGCATGGATAACAAAAGTATGGAATATAGAAGAATGGAACGTTTAACAGTATGAATAAAGAAAAGGCATTAGCTTATATAAGCTAATGCCTTTTCTTTGTGATTAACATGATTTTCGAGAACTCTTACATGAGAATTGTATGAAGAAGCACTCTTATGGTGCGCTTATAAGCGTGCTTTTTCTTTTGTTATGTTTATATTTATAATAATACTAGATGCCTTTCCCTAATAGGCGACTATCTTCTTTTATATATATATAGATAGTTTGAAATGGAATGAAAATAATTCCTATATGTAAAGGATAATGTGATTACTATAGGAAGACAATAGAACTTAAAGGAAATTCATGTAAAATTCAGATGAACTTCACACGAACTTCATATTAGAAACTAAATATAATTATAATAGGTTATTGTAATACTGATTTATGATTTTTCATAAAATTAAAAGTTTGAATTTAGGATAGAGCACTCAAACCTAAATTCAAACTTTAGTGAAATAATTAAGGGATGTTACCTTTAGTTTTCGCTAATGGATGCATTTACAAGTTCGGCGGGATTACCTGTCCCTGCCCCTCCGATTGTAACCGATCCACCAGGAGGAATTTCACCATTCCATCCTGCATTCGTAATTACGTAATGATTATTTATTTTACTACTAATTTTAGAATCCCAAACTTGCGTTAAATTGCCGTTATAATCAAATTCTAATTTCCAGTTTTTAATAGGGATCGTCCCGGTATTTTTAATTATAATCGAGAAGTTGTAACCACTTCCCCAATTTGAAGTGACTGAAAAGGTAGCATTGCCATTTCCACCAGGAGGTGTCGTATTAGCATCATCTGTTTTAACTGTAATAGCGGTAGGTTGCGACTTATTTCCAGCAGCATCTTTGGCAATTACTGAAAATGTGTATTCTGTATTAGGTTTCAAGTTTTTAATTGTAATGCTATTTGTTGTTGAACTCCATTTTTCTTCTCCGGCAGTAATTTCATATTCAGTAATTCCTACGTTATCAGTAGATGCAGTCCAGTTCAATTGAACTGAGTTTGAATTTTTATTTGTAACAGCAATATTTTTTGCGTTTGTTGGTGGCTCAGTATCTTTTTGAGTAATAGGTCCACCCAGTAATTCTTTTACTAACGTATCAAGTAATTTAGGTCCACTACAACTATATTTTGGACTTGTACGGCAATCCCCACTTAATTCCCAAAACATTGCTCCACTTAAACCTTTCGTTTTTATATAGTCTGTTTTATATTTCATAGATTCATTGTCATCGTAGCTAATAAATGAGCCTGTAGTCGCGTTATATAAATAAGGTACTTTCGCTACATCGTTCCAGTAGCGAACAAACCCATTTTTATTAACATAATTAGCTGCTAAATCACCATAATCGTACACACCTGTGTCACCGGTAGAATAATCATCCCAAGTACCTTTAGAGGCTAGCTTTCCATCACTACCTGGTTTACAAGGTTGGTATTGTCCGTTATTTTCTTTTCCGCAACTCTTCCATCCACGTCCGTAAAAAGGTACACCTAATACGAGTTTATCCGCTGGAACACCTTCATTTGTATAAATGTCTATAGCACCATCTACGTAAAATTTCGTATCCGCTACTGGGTCATTTGGATCTTTGTATAGAGCTGCATTATGGTTAGAAGTAGGTTCCCATCCACCGTGGAAGTCATATGTCATAATATTAATCCAATCAAGTATTTGAGAGATGTTCTTTAGCTCTGTATGATCAGCATAACGTTGGCTTGCACCTGAAGCGATTGTTAGTAAATATTGTTTACCATCTTCTGCACCAGCTTTAGTTAATGCATTTCGAACATCTTGAAGAAGTAGAGTGAAGTTTTGCTTATCTTCAGGACGATAACTACCACCAGGAATCGTTTCAACGCCAGGATATTCCCAATCTAAATCAACACCGTCAAATCCATATTCGCGTAGGAAATCGACTGTAGATTCAGCAAATACTTTTCTTGTTTTTTCATCAGCGGCCATATCAGAAAAGCGGTTAGACCAAGTCCAGCCACCAACGGAAATAATTGTTTTTAAGTGTGGATACTTAACTTTTAATTGTTTCAGTTCTCCGAAATTTCCGCAGCGGGCGTATTTATCACAATCTTCCCAAGTTGCCCCTGATCCTGGATAAGATTTTGTGACGTCAGCCCATGGTTCACCTAATACGAGAGTACCATTAGGAACTTCTTTATTTTGCAGTGGTACACCAGATTCTTTACAGTTCCACGTTTGTTTATTTGGATTATCAGGATGTGTAGAAGGATTTCCATGTTTTCCATTCCAGCAAATATCAGCAAATGCATAGTTTAGATGAGTGAGTTTTGATGCATCAATGTCTGCAACTTGATAATTACGTCCGTGAATGCCCCATGAAGGAAAATACCCAACAATTTTTTGACCTTGCTTTGGTGAATCTGCTAATGCGAAGTTTGGAGTAATAAAGTTTGTGAGAAAAAGAGGTAAGAAGAGTAGTAGGGATAGTAATAGCAGTGTGAATTTTTTTGATTTCATAGCCATTTCTCCTTTCAAAATAAAAGATATTTAAAGGCATGCGCCAATAAATCAAAATGAATCTAGATGTATAAATCATCTAGATGAAAATGATCAGACATCACGAAGTCTATACAAGAAGCTAGGGATGATTAAATCGTAACAAATGTAAGATTTAGTGTAAACGCTTTATTCGATTCGGAAGGATTTTCTCAATATAAAAAGGCTTGAATACAAACTGTATATGAAAATGAAATATTTGTGAGGTAGAAAATAGCGCCTTATAAATAAAATTGAGAAAAAATTGTATGAAGTCGATTTCTTATGACGTAGCAAGATGAGAAAATATCATGTAAAATAATAGTAAAAATATGTAAAGGAGGGAATAGTGTGGATGTGTTTTTGAATATTGCTGAAGAAAAAATTCGTCAAGCAATACGGAATGGTGATCTTGATAATATTCCGGGAAAAGGAAAGCCACTACAATTAGAAGATCTTTCGAAGGTACCTCCAGAACTTAGAATGAGTTATAAAATTTTAAAAAATGCGGGAATGATTCCCCCAGAAATGGAACTACAAAAAGATATATTAAAAATAGAGGATTTAATCGCTTGCTGTTATGATGAAGAAGAGAGAAAAAAATTACAAGAAGAGTTAACAGCAAAAACACTACGCTTTCAGCAGGTAATGGAAAAAAGAAAGATTAAAGACAGTTCAGCATTTCGTATGTATCAAGGTAAAGTATTTCGTAAACTACGTTAAGAGGGATAAGATGAATAAATTTGAAACGATAGAAGAATTAGCAACATACATTGAAGAACAACCATTAGTACTTCTGTTTATTAAAACGGAAAATTGTGGTGTTTGTGATGTTATGTTAAGGAAAGTAAATTACGTATTAGAGAATTATGATTACGTGGAGAAAATAGAGATATTACTGCAAGACATGCAAGAGGTTGCGGGGCGATATGCAGTATTTACAGGTCCAACAATTTTATTATTTCATAATGGAAAAGAGATTCTTCGTGAATCGCGTTTCATTTCACTTGAAAATCTAGAGAGAACCATTCAATTATTCGAAGATTAAGGGAGGGATCTATATGGAATTTATTATTTTCATACTATTATTTGTTGTAATTGGAATAATCGTAATAGCGGTTCGTTCAAACAAAAAGAAGGTAAATCTTGCGAAACAAAATAATATACACAATTCGTCTAATAGCTCATCACCATTATTTTTCTTTGCTGGATCGGATAATGATGGCGGTTCACATGATTGTGGAGGATCTTCTGGTGGAGATAGTGGAGGTAGCTGCGATGGCGGCGGTGGCGGTGATTGATGAGAATACGCCTTATATAGGCGTATTTCTTTTTTAAACAAACGTTTGATTAGTTGGCTTACATATGCATAAAAACAGTTAAACAAACGTTTGATTAAATATTTTTAATATACTAAGGGGAATGAAAATGAAGAGGGAGCCGAAAGTGAAAAACAAGGGGAAAGTAGCGTTATTTTTAATAGCTGCGGGAAGCGTATTTCTTGTTAAATTAGGATTTAAATTTGGAATAATACATATGATTCGAACTTGGTTTGAAAGTACGTTTTCTTAAATAAAGAATATAGCCTCTTGCGATAGAGGTTTTTTATTTGTTATTATTAGACTGAACGGTCGGTTTAAAGAGGTGTAAATATGAGAAGAAGCGCAGAAGAGATCAAAAAAGAAATTGCATATAAAGCAGAAAGTCTGTTTTCACAAAAAGGCTATGCAGCTACATCTATGGAAGATATTTGTGAAATTACAGAGCGGAGTAAAGGAAGCATTTATTATCACTTTAAAAGTAAAGAAGAATTATTTTTATTTGTAGTGAAGCAGTATACGTATGATTGGCTTGAGAAATGGAATGAAAAAGAGAAGTTGTATAGTACGAGTACTGAAAAACTATATGGTCTCGCGGAATATTATGTAGAGGACATACAGCAACCTATTTCTAATGCAATAGAAGAATTTTCTATGAGCCAAGTTGTAAGCAAAGAGACTTTGGATGAAATGTTAGCTTTAACTAGAGAATCATACGTTATGTTTGAGAAATTAATTGAAGCAGGCATACAGTCTGGAGAATTTCGTGAAGATAATACGCGCGATCTTATGTATATTGTGAATGGATTATTATCAGGGCTTGGAGTACTTTACTACGAGTTAGATTATAAAGAGCTGAAACGTATTTATAAAAAGGCGATAGATGTATTGTTAAAAGGAATGGCAGCTGAATAATAAGTCAGTTGCTTTTCTTACAAAATAAATTAGACCGAACGGTCGGTTTGTGAAAGGGGAATGAAAATGAACGCTTTATTTAAAAATCGAGCATTTATGCTCGTTATGGCATCTGATATTTTACAACAATTTGCAATTTGGATCAGAAATATGGCTCTTTTGTATTTCATAATGGAGAGAACGAATAATGATCCAGTTTCAGTTTCGTTGTTATCGGTTATGGAATATGCACCTATCTTTATTTTCTCGTTTATTGGTGGTGCACTAGCTGATCGCTGGAATCCGAAAAGAACGATGGTTGCTGGAGATGTGTTAAGTGTACTATCTATCATAGGTATTGTCTTGTTGTTAAAGCTAGATTATTGGCAGGCTATATTTTTTGCAACACTCATTTCCGCGATTGTAGGCCAGTTTTCTCAGCCATCATCCTCGCGTATATTTAAGCGCTACGTAAAGGAAGAACAGGTAGCGAATGCGATTGCATTTAACCAAACATTACAGTCATTATTTATGATTTTTGGACCAGTGGTAGGATCGCTTGTGTATACAAAACTTGGTTTATTTACGTCACTATATAGCTTAATCATTTTATTTTTGTTATCTGCTATCGCTCTTTCTTTTTTACCGAAATGGGTTGAACAAGAGCAAGTGGTGAGAGATTCATTGAAAAATGATATAAAAGAAGGTTGGAAATATGTTCTTCATACGAAAAATTTACGTATGATTACGATTACTTTTACTATTATGGGCTTAGCTGTTGGACTAACGAATCCATTAGAGGTGTTTCTTGTAATAGAACGCCTTGGAATGGAAAAGGAAGCAGTTCAATATTTAGCTGCAGCTGATGGAATAGGTATGTTAATTGGTGGTATTATTGCTGCAGTTTTCGCTTCAAAAGTGAATCCGAAAAAGATGTTTGTATTCGGTATGAGCATATTAGCGATGTCATTTTTAGTAGAAGGGCTATCTACATCATTTTGGATTACTAGTTTCATGAGATTTGGAACAGGTATTTGTTTAGCTTGTGTTAATATCGTTGTCGGTACGCTTATGATTCAACTTGTACCAGAAAATATGGTTGGAAGAGTAAATGGAACAATTTTACCGCTGTTTATGGGAGCTATGCTAATTGGTACTGCTTTAGCTGGAGGATTAAAGGAAATGACTTCACTAGTTATTGTATTTTGTATAGCAATGGCACTTATATTATTGGCAATAGGGCCAGTTCTACGCATGCAAATAAAGAATGAAGATGTCGTTAATAAAGAGGAACTAACAAATTCGTTAGCTTCGAAATAACTATTGTAAGGGAGCAGAATTGCTCCCTTTTTCTTTGGGGAACTTTTGACAACTATATGAGCCAATTATATACTGATGATGTAAAAACGATTTTACAGGTTAGGAGAAATGGTGTGAAAAATCAAATCCATGAATTACGCACTGAAAATAATATTTCACAAGGCGCATTAGCTGATAAATGTAAGGTTTCTAGACAGACGATAAACGCAATTGAGAATAATAAATATGATCCAAGCTTAGCGTTAGCATTCCGTTTAGCGGAAGTATTAGGAACAACTGTTGATAAACTATTTTTGTACAAGCAGTAGGGGGAGTAGTTGTTGGGGAAAGAGAAAATAAGCTTTTTCGTTACTGTATTAGTAGCTATAGGTACGTTAGTGTTTGCACTTTATTATTGGTTAACTGAACTTCAAGTAAATTGGTATGCACTATTTATTTGTAGCATCGCGTTACATTATCTATTTAAAAGTTTGGCATCATATAGCGTTGAAGGGGAAACTGAGGAAAACGAAGATTTAGAAAAACATGTATTAAAAACGAGTGCAAATGTTACGTATTATGTACTAGTTGTATTCATTTTTGGTTTGTTTTTCGCATCGGTAGGTTTTAATAAATGGATTGATTTTCATAACATACCGCTATTGTTTGCGTTATGTGCTGCGATAGTTGTAAAGCCAGCTGTTGAGTTTTTAATTGTAAGACGTTATCGATAAAAAAGATCCACTTCTCGCAAGAAGAGGATCTTTTTCTTATAGCGTTTTAGTTTTCGGATTAGGTGGTGTAACGGATGTATTATTTTCAGGGACTTTAGTTAATAGGAATCCACCGATAATAAACAATACAATAATACTAAGAACACCAGCGTTCGTTTTTCCAGTTAATTGCGTTGTAACACCGACTAATACTGGACCCATAATCGCGGCAAACTTGCCAAATATATTATAAAATCCGAAGAATTCATTTGCAGATTCTTTAGGTACTAGTTTTGCAAAATAGGAACGACTAAGCGCTTGAATACCACCTTGAGAAGTGGCAACTAACATTGCTAAAATCCAGAAATCGAGTGTTGTTTTTAAGAAATAAGCATATGTGCAGATAATGATATAAATAATAATGCCGACATATAGCATTTTTTTACCTGTAAAGGTTTCTGATAATTTTCCATATAGTAAAGCGAATGGACAAGCTACAATTTGTGTGACAAATAAGATGATTAATAGATTCGTTGCACTAATACCAAGATCTGTTCCGTAAGCGGTAGACATAGTAATAATTGTATCGACCCCATCAATATAGAAAAAGTAAGCGATTAGAAACATAAAGACCGTTTTATATTCTTTAATATTTTTAAAAGTCTCAGCAAGGCGTTTGAAGCTCATTGTAATTGGTCTTGGATGACGTTCAATATAATGTGTTTGTTCTACGTTTTTCAGCATTGGAATTGTAAATAGTCCCCACCAAAGAGCAGTTATCGCGAATGAAATTTGACTAGCAATGCCAACTGATAAAGGGATAGTTCCTTTTTGAGCAAGAATAATAAGAGCGATACAACCGATAAAAGGAATAGTACTCCCAATATAGCCTAAAGCGAAACCTCTCGTAGAAATTCGGTCCATTCTATCTTCAGTAGTGACATCTACTAAAAATGCATCATAAAAAATGTTTGCCCCAGCAAAACCGACTAATGCGAGCATATAGCATCCTAATAATAAGTACCACTGAGATGTTGGAACAACTGCTAGCATACTTGTAAATACGATGCCGAGTCCAAAGAAGAATGTGAAAAATCGCTTTTTAAATCCTTTATAATCAGCAACTGTGCCGAGAATAGGAGCAAGTATAGAAATTAAAAGTGTTGCGAATGAGTTTGCATATCCCCAATATGCTGTTGAAGTTGCACCGGATAATCCAGCTTCTTTTGCAGCTGCTTTAAAGTAAATTGGAAATAATGCGGTTGTAATGACGAGCGAATATACCGAGTTCGCCCAATCGTATAATATCCAGCTTTTTTCTTGTCTGGACATTTTTTTCATATAATGTTCCCCCTTAAATTTGTTCTACTAACAGTGTACAAAAATAAAAATTATAAAAAGAGAAACAGTGATGAATTTTACATAACTTTTACATATATACACAGTTCTTTACAATTGAAGTAAATCCTCTACAATTGATCCGTCTGTTTCACCTAAGTGTAAACCGAGTAGTCTAGCGATAGTTGGACCTTCATCAATAAGTCTCATATACGGGACGGTAACACCGCTTTTTATCCCTTTCCCAGCAGCGATAAAAATTGTTTCATAGTTAGGTTTTGTTGGAGAGTATCCATGCGTACCAAATGTATATTTTTTACTAGGCGTAACATCTTTTTCAGTAATTTCTTTTATAAAATCTCCTGTATAGTTTTCAGTGAAATAATACCCTTCTCGCGCTTCTAACATAAATAAACAGTTACCATCTGCACCGCATTCCTTCGCATCTTCATCGTGAAGTATAAATTCAATTCCGTTTTGTTTATGTTTAAGTAGTTCTTCAAGGAGTAGTTGTACTTCTCGAATTGTATCCGTATCATTTTTGTCCTTCACATATACATAGGCAGAGCCGTCACAACTTTGGCAATAGACCTTCCAGTCTATTAATTTACCTTTTTTATTTAGAGATATAAGTCCTCTTTGGTGGAATAGCACATTTAATTGGATGGATTTGTTTTCACTTAAAGCGCTATGATCACCAAGGGCGATAATTGTACTTTCTTCGTATAGGTCACTATCTTTTAATGCTTGAATAATTTTTCCTAGACGTTCATCGTGCCTATGGATGGCAGCTACTGTTTCGTTTGATTCAAATCCATAATAGTGTCTTTGGGTGTCTAAATCGGTGAAATGTACAAACATAATATTAGGCTTTTTCGTCTGGATTGTATGCACAGCAGAGGCAAGTACGAAATCATCGAGTTCAGGTTGTGATAATCCATTTCGTATATGGCCGAAACGACGATTTAAATCTAATTGATATAGCGGGCTACCGCTAAATAAGGAAACTAAAACTTGATTTTGCCACGGTCTATTTGGAAAGATTTCTGGTAAATTGTAATCAATATTTGCTTTGCCAGTAACAGGCCATAGAAGGGCAGCTGTCGTTAAATTTGCTTTACGTGCTTCATCGTATAACGTTGTTCCTTTAATGGATTTTCGGTACCAATGCCAATCTGGTGATTCGCGTCCAGGTTGAAGGAATGTATTGCTAACAACACCGTGCTTGTTAGGGTAATTACCGGTTACGATTGTTGAGTGGCTTGGATATGTTACAGAAGGATAAATTGGTTCTACTTTTTCGACAACCGTGCCATTTTTTATTAGAGATTGGAAATGAGGTAATTTTTGTAGTATAGGAAAATCTAAAGCTGATAAACAGTCGAATGATAAAATAATGACACGATTCGTTAATGCTTTATCCATAAAGTAATCCTCCTAATTATATAAAACCTATTATTATATATTACTATTAATACCTAGTAATAAAAATATATTTTTTGAATAAAATTTATATATTTATTTTCAGAAAAATTAAACATATAATTAAGTATAAGGGAATGAATGGGAGGAGGGAATACTATGGATTGGCTAGATGGATTTGGTATCTTTTACATCATTGGCGGAATTACGATTATCCTTGTATTTGCTATTTCGTATTTACTAAAGAAACGGTTTCCAGACAAGCAGTTTGATATTATATTTGCACTTAGTTTAATACTTCTTTGCTTAGCATCCTTTCCCATTACAATGATGGTTATTGGTGGATGGGAAGGAATGGGATATGGATTTATTGGTTTCTTCGTCCTACTGGGCACACTTATCGGTATGATTGCACATCAACTTTTAAAAATCTCGCGAAAAAGCTACGTATAAAACTGTAAAAAATGAAAAGAATATATAAAAATAAGAAAATTCGCTCTTGTTTTGAAGTGAAATTTATATTATGATATTCAACAAATTTATTTCGTTATAACGATGAAAAAGGACTAGTACATGTACAACCTTTTTAGCAGAGAGAGAATCCGTCAGGCTGGAAGATTCTTAAAAGGGCGATATGGAACCTACCTTTGAGTTCTGCATATGCAGCGGGAATTTCCCGTTATCAAAAAGAGAGCATGCGCAATTTTTGTGCATGAATCAGGGTGGTAACGCCGGCAAAGCTCGGTCCCTATTTAGGGACGCGGGCTTTTTTGTATTTTCTAGAAGGAGGAAGACTGACTATGGCAAAAGAACAAGTACAAGCAATTACGAAGATGGAAGAGGACTTTGCACAGTGGTACACAGATATTGTAAAAAAAGCAGAACTTGTTGATTATTCAAGTGTAAAAGGGTGTATGATTTTACGTCCATATGGTTATGCATTGTGGGAAAATATGCAAAAAGTGATGGATGAGAAGTTAAAAGCAACGGGTCATGAAAATGTGTATATGCCAATGTTTATCCCAGAGAGCTTATTGCAAAAAGAGAAGGATCATGTAGAAGGATTTGCTCCTGAAGTAGCATGGGTGACACATGGCGGGGATGAAAAATTAGCGGAAAGACTTTGTATACGCCCTACATCTGAAACTTTATTCTGTGAGCATTTTTCAAAAATTGTGCAATCCTATAATGATTTGCCAAAGTTATATAATCAGTGGTGTTCAGTAGTTCGTTGGGAGAAAACAACGCGACCATTCCTTCGTACAACGGAATTCTTATGGCAAGAGGGTCATACAATTCATGAAACAGCAGAAGAATCTCAAGCTGAAACGTTAAATATTTTAAATCTATATGCTTCTTTCTGTGAAGACTACTTAGCGATACCAGTAATTAAAGGACAAAAAACAGACAAAGAAAAGTTTGCGGGAGCAAAGGCAACTTATACGATTGAAAGTTTAATGCATGATGGAAAAGCACTTCAAACAGGAACATCTCATAACTTTGGAACGAATTTCTCAGAAGCATTTGATATTAAATTTTTAGATCGTAACGGTAAATGGCAATATGTACACCAAACATCTTGGGGCGTATCAACAAGAATGATAGGTGGACTGATTATGGTTCATAGTGATAATAATGGACTTGTAATGCCACCAAAAGTTGCTCCAGTGCAAGTTGTTATTGTACCGATTGCTCAGCATAAAGAAGGAGTTATAGCGAAAGCAACAGAGTTACAAGGACATATTCAAAAGGTTGCACGAGTAAAAATAGATGCTAGCAATAAAACGCCAGGCTGGAAATTTAATGAGTATGAAATGAAGGGCATTCCAATTCGATTAGAAGTTGGTCCTAAAGATATTGAAAAGAATCAAGTTGTACTTGTAAGAAGAGATACGAAAGAAAAAGAATTTATATCAATGGATCAATTAGAAGAACGTATTCCAGCACTACTTGAAGAAATTCATATTTCTTTATTTAATAAAGCAAAAGTATTTCGCGATGAGAATACGTATAGTGTGACGAATTTCGAAGAGATGAAAAAAGTAGCTGATGAAGGGTTTATTAAAGCAATGTGGTGCGGAGAATTAGCTTGTGAAGAGAAACTAAAAGAAGAAGTTGGAGTATCTTCTCGCTGTATGCCTTTTGAGCAAGAGCATGTAGCTGACGAATGTATTTGTTGTGGTAAAGAAGCTAAGCAAATGGTGTATTGGGGAAAAGCGTATTAATAATCTTTTGATAGAAATGATGAAAAGGACTTTGGGCTGCATAATAAAATGCAATCCAAAGTCCTTTTTAGTTTTACAATTTGTTTCATGTATTTTTTAGATGGAGGATGTGTTTTTATTTTGCGTTTTTACGGCGAATAAATAGTAGCATACCAATTAGGAATGTTGAAAGTCCCATTAAAATAGATGCAGGATAATGTGTTGCAGTATTAGGTAACTTATCGCCTTGTTTTTTCGCATTATCTTTTACATTACCACCTTGGGAACCGTTGCCACCTTGAGAACTGCTATCGCTTTTAACACGGTTACCGCCTTGAGAGCCGTTGCCACCTTGAGAACTGCTATCGCCTTTAACACGGCCGCCAGAACCATTGCCGCCAGAACCATTGCCGCCAGAACCATTGCCATCAGAACCATTGCCGCCAGAACCACTGTCACCAGAACCACTGCCATCAGAACCGTTGCCATCAGAACCGTTGCCACCAGAGCCGTTGCCACCAGAACCACTGCCACCAGAACCACTGCCACCAGAACCATTGCCGCCAGAACCGCTGCCATCAGAACCGTTGCCACCAGAACCGTTGCCACCAGAGCCATTGCCACCAGAACCACTGCCACCAGAACCGCTGCCATCAGAACCGTTGCCACCAGAACCGTTGCCGCCAGAACCACTGCCACCAGAACCGCTGCCATCAGAACCGTTGCCACCAGAACCGTTGCCACCAGAACCGTTGCCACCAGAACCATTGCCGCCAGAACCATTGCCACCAGAACCGCTGCCACCAGAGCCATTGCCGCCAGAACCGCTGCCATCAGAAGCGTTGCCATCAGAGCCACTATCGTCCTGAGAACCACCGTTTCCTGGTGGTTTATTATTATCTTTTAAGTTACCTTCTGCGAAATGATCGTTATTTTGTACAATTGCGTTTGTTGCTGGAGAGAAATTTTCTGTTGCTGCATTACCGATATTTAAACCACTAAAAAAAGATAAAGAGAGTGTTGATGCTAAAATGAAGATTTTCGTCATTGTTTTCCTCCTAAGAAATTAATATTCCATCTAAAATACATCCCTTTGTAATATTTCATAGGAAAAAGGGTTTTATGCAAAAAAAACTATATATAGAAAAAGGTGGTGTATTTCTAAAGAGAGAAAAGAGTTAGTGTAAACTCTTTACCCCGCTATTCGCCGGGCAGTAAGATCCCCACCTGAAAATTTAGCGAAAGCAAAGAAGTTAGGTGGGGGCGGGCTGTCCGTAAAAGCCCGATTGGTGAGGGCTAATAATCAGTGGGGGATGAACAAAACCCCCACTGATTAAAGTTTCACTTTATAAATAGTAGAGCAGTGAGAATTTTACATGCATTACAGTAGAGGAAGTGACAGCAGATGAAAGCATATATTGCATTTGATATTGGTGGTACACAAATTAAATATGGAATTGTTTCAGAAACAGGAACAGTACTAAAGCATAAAACAGTTCCAACAGAAATTCATTTGGGTGGGGAACAAATCATTCAAAAACTCATTCTTTTATCAAAAAAATTAATGAGTGAACATACGATTTCGGGAATTGGTATTAGTACTGCGGGAATTGTTGACGTTAATAAAGGGATTGTGACGGGAGGTGCGGATCATATTCCAGGCTATAGTACAATTCCTATTATTGATAGATTGCAAGCGATATTAAAAGTTTCTGTATCCATTGACAATGATGTGAATTGTGCAGCGTTTGGAGAAAAGTGGAACGGTATTGGAAGAGATAAAAGAAACTTTATTATGCTTACCCTTGGAACTGGGATTGGGGGAGCGATTTTTATAGATGGAGAATTGTACCGAGGACATTCATTTAGTGCTGGTGAATGGGGAAATATGTTAATAGAAGGGAAAACGTTTGAAGAGGTTGCTTCCATTTCAGGGTTAATTCATCTTGTACGAAAATATAAAGGTGAAAGTGAGTGGAATGGAAAAACGATTTTCGAATTGTATGATAAAGGGGATAGGGAAGTTACGCAAGCGGTTGAAGTTTTTTTAAAACATTTAGCTATTGGGATTAGTAATCTTGCTTATATTTTTAATCCAGAAATGATTGTTATAGGTGGCGGAATTACTGATAGAGGAAATAAGTTCTTAAAAGAAGTAAAAGAAGAGGTAGAAAAATATTTACACAAAGAGATTTATAGTAATTGTGAGATTGAGCTTGCGCAAAACGGTAATTGCGCAGGAATGATTGGTTCTATTTACCACTTCTTACATCATCATAAGTAAATTATATGAATGTTTTCATATAACTGAGAATTTATCCTTTTTATCACTAGGTAAATAATGCTACAATATAAGGGAAGAATACAATATTTTCCGCCTTGGAAAATGCTTTGTAGAAAGGAAGAAACTTCATGCCTATTATTTTAGAAAAAGGTCAAAAGATCGATTTAACGAAAGGACAACCAAAAGTAGCAAAACTACAGGTTGGCTTAGGCTGGGATCCAATTGGGCAATCAGGTGGGTTTCTGTCTTCATTATTTGGAAGTAAACCAAATGTAGATTGTGATGCATCTGTTGTTATGTTAGAAGGGGATCGTTTTGTAAACAAAAACGATTTAGTTTACTTCGGAAACAAGCTTTCTACTTGTGGTAGTATTATTCATTCAGGAGATAATTTAACAGGTGAAGGCGCTGGTGATGACGAAACAATTTTCGTAGAATTACATAAAGTTCCGAGCCGTATTAATCGTTTAGTATTCGTTGTAAATATTTATGACTGTGTAAATCGTCGTCAAGATTTCGGGATGATTCGTAATGCATATATTCGTATTCAAAACCCGCAAACTGGCGAAGAATTAGCGCGCTATAATTTATCGGATAATTATGCTGGAAAAACGACTCTAATCGCAGGTGAAATGTATCGCCACGGAAGTGAATGGAAGTTTTCAGCTGTTGGAGAAGGCACACAAGATAAAAACTTAAGTGAGATTGTATCACGTTATCAATAAAATAAACCGAGGAGGAATTGAATATGGCATCAATTTCATTGAAAAAAGGACAAAAGGTAGACTTAACAAAAACGAATCCAGGTCTTTCAAAAGTTCTTGTAGGACTTGGTTGGGATACGAATCGTTATGACGGACAAAACGATTTCGATTTAGATGTTAGTATTTTCTTAGTAGGTGCTAACGGTAAAGTTTCAGGTGCAGAGGATTTCGTTTTCTATAATAATCCTAAAGGTGCGAATGGTGCTGTAGAGCATTTAGGAGATAACCGAACTGGTGACGGTGAAGGTGATGACGAAGCGATTAAAGTAGATTTGAAAAATGTACCTGCACATATCGAACGTATTTGCTTCACAATTACAATTTATGACGGAGAAGGCCGTAGCCAAAACTTCGGACAAGTTTCTAACTCTTTCGTACGTATTTTAGATGAAGAAAAGAATGCAGAATTAATTCGTTACGATTTAGGAGAAGATTTCTCTATTGAAACAGCTGTTGTAGTAGGTGAATTATACCGTCATGCAGGTGACTGGAAGTTCAATGCAATCGGAAGTGGATTCCAAGGTGGATTAGCGTCTCTATGTAATAATTTCGGTTTAGATGTAGAGTAATAGATTGATATATCCATCGGTGAAACAGATGTTTACTGATGGATATATTTTTTAAGATTAAAATATAGAGGTGAATATAAATGGTAATTCAATTGCAAAAAGGACAGAAGATTGATTTAGGTAAGACAAGCCCTGGTTTAACAAAAGCAGTAATTGGTCTTGGTTGGGATATTAAATCTTATGACGGTGGATCAGATTTCGATTTAGATGCATCTGCCTTTTTATTAGATGCGAACGGAAAATGTACGAAGGAAACTGATTTTATCTTCTATAACAATTTACAGTCTCCTTGTGGATCTGTTCTACATACAGGGGATAACCGCACAGGTGAAGGTGAAGGCGACGATGAACAACTTGTTGTGGACTTAAAGAAAGTTCCAGCAGATGTACACAGAATTGCTATTACAGTTACAATTTATGATGGAGAAGGCCGTAATCAAAACTTTGGACAAGTCGGAAACGCATTCGTTCGTTTAGCAAATGAAGAAACAAACGAAGAAGTTCTTCGTTTTGATTTAGGGGAAGATTTCTCCATCGAAACAGCAGTTGTCTTTTGTGAATTATACCGTCATAATGGACAGTGGAAGTTTAATGCAGTAGGAAGTGGATTCCAAGGTGGTTTAGGTGCGCTTGTAAGAGCGTATGGCTTGGATGCATAAGAAGGGAAACGATATTCGTTTCCTTTTTTTGACCTTTCTATAAATCTAGCAAAGAATAGGGGATAAAGGTAAGATGAGTATTTTGCAAGGAATCCTTGATACGTATGCTCAGTTTTTCGACTTGGACATGTGGATTAAAGTGTTGCAGGATCCAGTATCTTGGGGATTAATTGGTACACTTGTTGTACTTGAAGGATTATTATCTGCTGATAACGCACTTGTATTAGCAGTAATGGTAAAACACCTTCCGGAAGAAAAACGTAAAAAAGCATTATTCTATGGACTTATTGGAGCTTATGTATTCCGATTTATTGCAATTGGAATCGGAATGTTCTTAATTAAATTATGGTGGGTAAAACTTCTTGGTGCACTTTACCTTGCTTGGTTATCAGTGAAATACTTTATTGATAAGCGTAAAGGTGCAAGTGAAGAAGAAGAAGCTCATGGTATGAATCAAAATAGTATTCTCTTTAGAATGTTCGGTGTCTTCTGGGGAACGGTTGCGATGGTCGAATTAATGGATATCGCGTTCTCTGTAGATAGCGTACTTGCTGCGTTTGGTGTATCAAATGAAGTTTGGATTCTATTATTAGGTGGAATGCTTGGTATTTTAATGATGCGTGGTATCGCTGGTGTATTCTTAAAATTGTTAGAGCGTATTCCAGAGCTTGAAACGACAGCATATATTTTAATCTTAATTATCGCATCGAAAATGCTATTGTCTCTAATTAATATTCATATTAGTCATACACTGTTCTTTATTATTTTAGTTGTAGCATTTGGAGCAACATTTATACTTCACTACATGAAGAATTCTGGACAAGCTAAAGAAGAAGTTGCGGCTACTAAAAATAATCATAAATAATTGAAATGGGTTTGCTCGTTTTGCGAGCGCCCATTTTTTATAACCAAAAATAGTTTATAATAGAAGAAGGACTTAGAAAAAACGTAAATGTTTTTGGAGGTGAACTGTTGTGTTTTCACGTTTTACACTTCAACCATATGCATTAAAAGATGAATCAGATTTAAAGCAATTTGAAACACTTTTAGAAAAACGTCCACAATATGAGCTGACAGAGAATGAGATGAAATTTAGTTATATAGCATGTCGAATCCTCGGCGTTCCTAATGATGTAGATGAATATTTTAATGACCTATTTGATTATAGTGAAGCGAAAGGAATCGAAGTTTTACACGAACAAAATTTAAACAAAGTAATCGATTCGGAAAAACTTCGTCATATTCAAGAAGTGTTCGGATTACATCAAGAAGCACCAAATGGTTTGACAGTAAATAGGTTAGTGGCACACTTATCTGGGAAACAACTTTTACCGAAAGTAGACAATCCTGATTTACAGCATTATATACATACGACGTTTATTTCAGTATTGAAATTATATGAGAAACAACATAATCAATCTTTAAAGACAGAAGGCTTTCGTCGTTTCTTAATCGACATGATTAAATTAAGCGAAAATTACGTCGCAAAGTGGTTCTCTACGATTAATTATAAGAAACAAATGCCACGTATTATTTGGTACGGTGATGCACAGGAAAGCCGTATATATTTCTTATACTTTCTTATTATGCTCGGTTGTGATGTGCTTTATTATCACCCAGAAGGAAAAGATGGATTTGAGAATGTTGATGAGGAAGGAAGAAGTTTTGTTGTGTCTCATCCAAGCCGGATTTCTCTTGAACTATTTCCAGATCGCCGTCGTGAGCGTGTTGCAACAGTAGCGTATCAAGCTTCAAAGGAAATTGAACAAGTACTTCACCACGATAATTCACTATTATACAAGCCGTGGCAATTCCGTTCATATACACCTGTAGCCCGTACATTAAAAACGACATACGATGAACTCTTTTTAATTACGAAAGAAAAGGCATTTGTGCGCCCGACATTCTTTGTTGAGAATAAACACATTTATATCCCTTCTTTATTTGCGAAAATATCAGGTGTTTCAAAGAATGATAAAGAATATTTTCAGCGATTAAAGGCTGTTACATCATTTGATAACAGTTTATTAATTAATACATTCCCGTTTACAAAAGAACAAAAAGCCAATTTCCAATATCATTATCGAGATGCATTAGACCGCGGTGGAAAATTACATCCAGATTTAATTATGAATAGCCATTGGTGGCCACATAAGCGTTTACCGGAAGGTTTACAACATGGGATTGCAGAGGCGATTATCCATACGTGTGAAAGTGAAATGTGTAAACCAATTGCGAAAGAAACGAAACAAGATGTAGCGCTATATGTTTTCGCACAACTCTCTCAAATACCACCGAATATTTTAGAACAGCTTGAGAAATTTGATTATTCACAAGATGTACCGAAAATTGTTATATTTAATAATGAGAAGAGTGGAGAATTAACTCGTTCTGATGCTGTTTTATTACTATTTTTAAATCAAATTGGAGTAGATGTATTCCATTTCAATCCAACGGGAAGAAACGATATTGAACCGTATATTGAAGCAGGGGCATTTGATTCACATTGGCTTGAAGAAGTTAATTTCGATCTTGAGTTTCATGGTTCATCAGCCTATAAAAATTTATCACAAACAATAAAAGGACTATTTCGTCCATTTTTATAAGGAAAGGGAGAATACCATATGAATAACCCAGTCGTACTAGATTCGAAAACAGAATTAAATGAGCAAACAGCACAAGATGTTCGCTTACAACTTAGACAAGATGCGGATGTACAACGTATTTATAATGCGGTAGATATTAAAGATCAGTTAGAATTAATTGAACTTGGAAAAGAACCTTCTATGGAGATTTCACGTTTTGCTGATCAAATTTTACATACAATGTCATTATCAAAAATAGAAGATTCAGGTGAATTATTAAAACAACTTGGCAAAATTATGGATAGGTTTGATAGCAAAGACTTTGCGGAAGAGAAAAGTGGTTTCTTCTCACGTATGTTCAAAAAAGCGGATAAAATGATTGAACAAATCTTTAGTAAGTATCAAACGATGGGCCGTGAAATTGATAAAGTGTATGTAGAAATTACGAAGTATCAAGATGAAATGAAAAAATCAATTGGTACGTTAGATGGTTTATATGAGCAAAACTTAAAATATTACTTAGACTTAGAAAAGTACGTAGTAGCAGGAGAAATGTTATTAGAGCGTTTAAATACAGAGTTAGTTCCGATGTATGAAGAGCGCGTACGTAATAATGATCAAATAGCAGGTATTGAATTAGAATCACTTAAAAACTCTGTTGAAATTTTAGAACAGCGTATTGATGATTTAGAAAAAGCGCGTATGGTTGCACTACTTACAGCACCACAAATTCGTATGATTCAACGTGGTAATAATAAATTAATTGGTAAAATCAATACCGCATTTATTACAACGATTCCTATCTTTAAAAATGGTATCATTCAGGCGGTAAATGCGAAGCGTCAAAAGCTTGTTGCAGATTCTATGGCTGAACTGGATCGCCGTACAAATGAATTACTTAAGAAAAATGCACAGAACATCGCAACGCAAAGTGTGGAAGTAGCGAGATTATCAGGTTCTTCTAGTATTAAAATGGAAACACTTGAGGAAACTTGGAACATTATTTCAAGAGGCATGCAAGAAACACAACAAATTGAAGAACAAAATAAACGTGAGCGTGAAGAAAGCCGCAAACGTATGGCTACATTAACAGAGAACATCAAAAAAGAATTACAAGGATAAAGTGAAACTTTAATCAGTGGGATAAATGAAAAGGCAATGAGGAATAGTCCTCATTGCCTTTTAGTTTTTCTTCACTAATTTAATGATTTCATTCACAACAAGTGGAATGATACTTAATAAAAGAACAAATCCCCAATCTCGCATCGTTAATGCATGCACACCGAATATATTTGCAAGGGGCGGGATGGAGATGATACAAACTTGCATAAGAACACCGATAAGAAGGGAGAAGACTAAATATTTATTTGTAAAGATCCCAATTGAAAAAATCGATTTCGTTCTTGAGCGCAAGTTAAATGAATGAACGAGCTGAGAAAAACTAAGAACAACAAATGCCATCGTTTGAGCATGTAATAGAGCATCTTCATCAATTCGTTCTGGGAAAAGAGGGAATAAATTTGTATCTCCAGTATAGAATTTTGCCCCGACGATAAAGGCTGCTAGCGTTAAAAGTCCAATTAGAGTGCCATTGAAAATAAGAAAAGGGACGCTACTGCTAAATAGGCTTTCTTTCGCACGGCGTGGCTTTTCTTTCATCACATCTGAATCTTCAGGATCAACGCCAAGTGATAGTGCAGGAAGTGTGTCGGTAATTAAATTGACCCACAAAATATGGATTGGGCGTAATGGTGTCGCCCAGCCAAGTAAAATTGCTAAAAATAAAGCGATAATTTCTCCAAAGTTACAAGAGAGTAGGAAGAGAATTGATTTTTTTATGTTACGATAAATATTTCTACCTTCCTCAACAGCTTTCACGATAGATGAGAAATTATCATCTGTTAACACTACATCCGCTGCTCCTTTTGCAACATCTGTTCCTGTAATGCCCATCGCTACGCCAACATCTGCTTGCTTTAAAGATGGAGCATCATTGACACCATCACCAGTCATAGAAACGATATTTCCTTTCGCACGTAAAGCTTTTACAATCTTCACTTTATGTTCTGGAGAGACTCTAGCAAAGACATTTAAATGATTAATTTTATTTGCTAATTCTGTATCTGAAATGTTATCTAAATCAGTTCCAATCATAATTTCAGATATTTCTTCAGCAATGCCAAGTTCTTTGGCAATGGCAAAGGCGGTGTCTTTATGGTCTCCAGTAATCATAACTGTGCGAATCCCGGCTTTTTTACATTCTGTAATTGAATCTTTTACTTCTATACGCGGTGGATCAATCATACCGACAAGACCAATAAAGATGAGGTTTTCTTCAAGATGCTCTGTATCCACATCGCTTGAGTTGTATTGTTTAAATGCGAATGAAAGTACTCTTAAAGCTTCTTGAGACATTGACCCGGCAGCTTCTAATATTTGATTTGTATCAGAATCAGTTAAAACCTCGATTTTGCCGTTTTTAAAAATATGGGTACAGTGAGGTAAAAGTTTATCAATGGCGCCTTTTGTCATGCTGTAGTAGCTTTCATCGTATGTATGCACTGTTGACATCATTTTACGATCTGAATCGAAAGGTACTTCGTTAACACGTTTATGTTTATTTTCTAAATCGTCTTTTTGAATGTTAAAAGAGCTTCCCGCAACAAGAAGAGCAATTTCAGTCGGATCTCCGGTTTGTGATTCGTTATTGTAAGACGCATCATTACATAGCACCATATTTTCTAACAATAGACGCTGCGCATCATTATTGACATTTAAACTTTCTAAGCGATCGTATGTGTTATCACTATAAAAGTGAGTAACGGTCATTTTATTTTGCGTTAACGTACCTGTTTTATCTGAACAAATAATTGTGACAGAACCGAGGGCTTCAACAGCTGGGAGTTTCCGAATGATAACATTTTGTTTAATCATACGTTGTACACCAATTGCAAGAACGATGGAAACGATAGCTGGCAAGCCTTCTGGGATAGCTGCAACGGCTAAACTAATAGCAGTCATAAACATTTCTAACGTATCCCGTCCCTGTAAAAAGCCGATGAGAAACATAACGATACAAATAGCTACAGCGACAAATCCTAAATATTTTCCGACTTGTGCTAAGCTTTTTTGAAGTGGTGTCATATCATCGTCTGCTTCATGTAACAGGGTAGCAATCTTACCAATTTGTGAGTTCATTCCAGTTTCAACAGCAACACCGACACCTCGTCCGTATGTAACAAGAGTAGACATAAAGGCCATATTTTTTTGATCGCCTAATGGTACTTGCTCATCACTTTGCATAGAAGGGTGGTAGATTGCATCTTTATCAACAGGGACAGACTCACCAGTTAGAGCAGATTCTTCAACCTTTAAATTTGCGGTCTCGATAAGTCGCAAATCACATGGGATATAACGTCCCGCATCTAGCATGACAATATCACCTGGAACGACTTGTTCGGATGGAATTTCTTTTAGCTCACCGTTTCGTTTTACGATGGCTTTAGGTGTTGCCATTTTTTTTAGTGCTTCTAAAGCTTGTTCTGCTTTCGATTCTTGGACGACACCGATAACAGCATTTAAAACTACGACGAGCGCAATAATACTGGCATCAGCCCATTCACCTACAAAGGCAGAAATAAGGGCAGCAATAATAAGGACATATACGAGGACATCATTAATTTGAGAAAAAATCCGCTGCCATAAAGTGCGCTTTTGTTTTGCTGTTAATTCATTTGGACCAAACTGCTTTAAGCGTTCATTTACGCTTTCGGTTGTTAAGCCATTTTGTTCATGTGTTTTAAAATCTGTTAATATTTGATCTTTCGTCTTACTGTACCAATTGCTCATAAGTAAGCACCTCCAGTAAAAACAGTTAGCAATGGTAGTGTTGCTATTATTTGTGAGTAGTATGTATGGAGAAAAAATCTAAGGTGAGGTTCTACTTCCATTGTACAGTATTTTACAGTTGGGTGAGGGAAAGAGAAGAGTTGTCATGAATTTGTTAGAAATAAAAAAAGCCTCATATAAGCGAGGCTTTTTTTACTTTTTAATTAATGTACCTAATTCTTCTGTAATAGCTTGCATTTCACTAATGCTGAATGTTTCACGTTTCATAACATGCTCATAAATGTCACGTAAGTCTTCGTACATTTCTTCATTAAAGCTAGCAGCTCTCATCGCTCCAGCATTAACCATACGTAATTTTTCTTTAATAGCTTCGACCATATATTCAACGTTTTCTTCTGACTTTACGGATAAATCCACCGAAGTGTCCCCCTTTAAAATAACATAAGGATATCTTAACATTTTTTATCATTTTCGTTAATGAATCTTTTCAATCCTATTAAATTAGTAGGGATTTCCTTTATATTTAATAATTGGTTGTTTATACTATAAGTATATATTAAGAAATGCACCAAGAAGGGAAGAAACAAAAATATGGTTCAAGTATTGTTTGTTTGTCTTGGGAACATTTGCCGTTCTCCAATGGCAGAAGCGATTTTTCGAGATCTTGTCGTAAAAGAGGGACTCGAAGAGAAAATTGTCATTGATTCTGCGGGAACTGGAGATTGGCATATTGGTCATCCGCCACATAAAGGAACACAAAAAATTTTAAAAGAAAATGCAGTCACTTTTGAAGGAATTAAAGCAAGGCAAGTAGAAAAAGAAGACTTAACAAAGTTTGATTATATTATTGCCATGGACAACAAGAATATAGCAGATTTAAAAAGTTTAGGTAAAACTGGAGGCTATATTGGTAGGCTGTCCGATTTTGTTCCAGACGGTGGCTGGACAGACGTTCCCGACCCTTACTATACAGGGAATTTCCAAGAAGTATATGACCTTGTAACAGAAGGGTGTGTAAAGCTATTAGCTTTCATTCGAAATGAACAAGGAATATGAGGAAGCTTAGAAAGAAATACTTTCTAACATAAGAAATGAAAGGGTGAAGGAATATGGCAAAGAAAAATAATATTGCTCGAAACATTGCGATTGGTGTAGCTGCAGGTGTAGCTGTATCTATGTTAAAGAAAGAAAACCGTGAAAAAGTAAAAAATACAGCAGAAAAAGCAAAAACAAAGATGATTGAAATTGGTGAAAACGCAAAAATCAAAGAAAAAGTGCAAACTGTTACAGATAAAGGACGCGAACTTGCTGATTTAAACGTAGTGAAAGCGAAAGTAGCGGAAATTAAAAAATTGACGCCGTCTGTTGTAGAAACGTTAAAAGAAACGAAAGAAATTTTTAGTAAGAAAAAAGTTGAGACAGCAGAGAAGCCAGAAACGATTGAAATTCAAGCTGTATCTCCAAAAGTAGATGAGCTGAAAGTAGAAGAAGAGCCAGTAGTTGCTGAAGATGGCGGTATGAAAGAAGCGCGTGAACTATTTATGAAAGACTCTAATGTAGAGGAAAAAAAAACTGAAGCGTACATTGAGTTGAAGCAAGATAAAGAAGAGAAGAAAAGCGTTTAAACATATATGAGAAAAATTTTAGAAAAGGTGAGAAGAAATCGTACTTATTCGTTTGGTAAAGATTTGTATGACCGGACGATGCGCGATGATGTAGCGGGCTTGGCAGCACAGCTCGCTTATTTCTTCTTGCTTGCGATTTTCCCTGGGCTTGTTTTCTTAATTACGCTTCTTGGATTTATTGACCTTCAAACAGAAAGTGTGCTCGATTTATTAGAACCGTACGTACCGGAAGATGCAATGAACTTAATTGAAGTAAACGTAGATAAAGTTGTAAATGAGCAAAATGGTGGTTTATTATCATTTGGTTTACTATCGATGCTATGGTTTGCTTCAAATGGAGTGAATGCGGTTATGAACGCTTTTAACCGTGCGTATGATGTAACAGAAACTCGCTCTTTTATTAAAACTAGAGCTTTATCTATTTTGTTTACATTAGCAATCATTTTTATGATTGTGTTTGCATTACTTGTCCCAGTATTTGGACAAGTAATTGGGGCAGAAATAATTGGCTTATCAGATACTTATTCTTATGCGTGGAGTATTACGCGTTTAGTGTCAAGTTTCTTTGTTTTGTTTGCATTATTTAGCTTTTTATATACGTTTGCGCCTGATCGAAAATTAAAGAGAAGAGAAGTTGTATCAGGGGCTTTATTTGCTACTATAGGATGGATTGTGGTATCGTACTCATTTGCTTATTATGTAGATAAGTTTGCAAATTACGCCAATACATATGGTGGTCTTGGTGGTATCATTATTTTAATGTTATGGTTTTATTTAACTGGATGGGTAATTTTACTTGGCGGCGAAATTAATGGTTTACTCCATCATTATAGGACGGGTGACAATAATTCCCGTAATGAAAAGTGAGCTCTTGTTCCATAATAATAAGGAACAGGGGGGATATTTCATGAGTAATAATAAAAAGAATCACAACAATAAAAATAACAATAAACAAAAGAGCAGTTCGCATCCAAAGCATAAAACGAGTGGTAGTGCGAACGGGCATAATAGCTACCATTAAAAAAAGCGGGTCCTTTATGAGGGACCCGTTTTATTTGTTTCCTTTTAATAAACGTAACCCGTTTAAAATGACAAGAATCGTACTTCCCTCATGCCCAATAACACCGAATGGAAGAGCTAAAAATTGCAAGAAGTTTGAACAAATCAGCATTGCAATTACAGCTAGTGAAAAGATTACGTTTTGCTTTACAATACGGTTCATTCGTTTTGATAAACGGATTGCTTGGGAAAGTCGAGATAATTCGTTTTTCATAAGTACAACGTCTGCAGTTTCTAAAGCAACGTCTGTTCCTTCACCCATTGCGACACCAATGCTAGCAGTAGCAAGTGCAGGAGCATCATTTATACCATCGCCGACCATTGCTACTGTCCCGTATTTTTCTTTTAGCTTTTTAATTGTTTCAACTTTTGTTTCTGGTAAGCATGATGCGTAATATTCCTTTATATTACTTTCGGAGGCAATTGCTTTTGCTGTTTCTTCATTATCTCCAGTAATCATAATTGCTTCGACACCAATGCTTTGTAATTCGCGAATAGCAGCTATTGTTTCTTGGCGAAGCGTGTCTTTTAAAGCGATAAGTCCAAGGATACCATCTTCATCACTAATATAAACGACAGTTTTACCTTCTTTTTCAAGTGAGGCAGAAATACCATTATGAAAAGCTTTTGTTTCTTCACCAATAAAATCAGCTTTACCTATTTTATAAGCTTTGTTTTCGAATATTCCTTTTAGTCCAAAACCAGTTACATCTTCAACGTTTTCTGGTTTTTTTAATGCAATGTCATACGTATGTTGTGCATATTTCACAATAGATTCAGCTAAAGGATGTGTAGAGTGACTTTCAATTGCTGCTGTAATAGAAAGTACTTCTTTTTCTGTTATATTTTCTCGAACATATACATCCGTTACGGTAGGTTTACCTTGTGTTAATGTCCCTGTTTTATCAAAGGCGATGGCTTTTACTGAAGCGAGGCGTTCTAAATGTATGCCACCTTTAAAGAGAATGCCGTTTCTTGCTCCGTTAGAAATTGCAGATAAAGTTGCTGGTGTAATGGCAGCAACGAGTGCACAAGGAGATGCGACTACAAGTAAGATCATTGCACGATAAAATGTTTCATTCCAGCTCCAGTCAAGTAAGAAATGAGGGACGAACATCATAAGCGCAACAACGAGTAGTACCCCTTTTACATATGTTCCTTCAAACTTTTCAATGAATAGTTGCGATGGTGATTTTTCGCTTTGGGCACTTTGGACGAGACGGATAATTTTTTGGAATAATGTTTGATCGCTCGGCTTCGTAATTTTAACTTCGATAGCACCGCGTAAATTTACAGTGCCGGCAAATACTTCATCGCCATGTTTTTTTTCATTTGGAATAGGTTCTCCAGTAATCGCTGCCTCATCGATATTTGTTTCACCGTTATGAATTGTACCGTCAGCAGGAACGCGTTCACCTGGCTTAATTAAAATAATGTCGTTAATTTGTAATCGTCCAACAGGAATACGTACTTCCGTTCCATTTGAAATACGTAATGCTTCTTCAGGTTGTAAATCAAGAAGCGCTGAAATTTCTTTTTGACTTTTACTTAATGTATAAGATTCCATTGCACCGCTTAGTGCGAAGATAAAGATTAAAATTGCGCCTTCTGCCCAGTAGCCAATGATTGCAGCACCGATAGCAGCAAAGAGCATGAGCATTTCGACATTTAACTCTTTCTCTTCAATTGTATCTTCAATACCTTCTTTCGCTTTTGCATATCCACCAACTATATAAGCAAGGATATAGCAAGTAATGCCTACATTCATTGCATCGTTCTTTGTGAATAACCAACCAGCTAAAATGAAAATACCAGATGCGATTGCAAATATAAGTTCATAATGTTTCTTTAATGTATCCCATAAAGAGGGATGAGAAATAGACTTTTGTACTTGTAATGTTTTTACTTCTGAGTTCATTACTACTCGCTCCTTCCAAATTCTTATTGAGAAAAATAATCAAAATCGAAAGCCCTATAAAACGACGAAAGCTGCCATCCATAATGGATAGCAGCATTTCTGTTGAATCTGATTTTAATAGTTATTATGTTATAATTATTCTATAGTATAGCATATGTTTTCTTTAGATGATATGTTTTTGTTTGCGTATAAACTGAAAACTTGTGTTTTCACATTTCCTTTGGTATATATGAATATTGTTCATAAAAAGATCGGAAAGGAAGACAACAAGTGAATACAGAGAAATTTTTTACCCATCCGATTGGCGTGTTTATTGCTGCGATAGTAGCGACTTTTTTATGGGGGAGCGCATTCCCTTTTATTAAATTAAGTTATGCTGAACTTGGAATTCAGCCACAAGAAGTTGGGGAGCAAATATTATTTGCTGGCTATCGTTTCTTTTTATCTGGAGTAATGCTCTTATTCTTCTTTAAAGCGTTAGGAAAAGATATGAGCTTCAAAAAAGGAACGGGGAAGCAGTTAGTACAGATTGGTTTATTTCAAACATTTCTTCAATATATATGTTTTTATATTGGAATGAGCTATAGTTCTGGTATTGAAGGAGCTATCATTTCAGGAACATCATCATTCTTTCAAATTTTACTCGCGCATTTTTTATATAAAGATGATGCTCTTAATATGAGAAAAGTAATTGGGGTTTCTATCGGCTTCTGTGGTGTCATTTTAGTAAATGTACCGAGTGATGGTAGTTTGTCATTCCATTTCGGAATCGGTAGCTTATTACTTCTTAGTGCAGCAATGTTGTATTCATATGGAAACATATTGGCGAAAGAAGGTAGTAAAACATTAGATATTGGCTATATGACGGCATACCAAATGATATTTGGTTCTATCGGGCTATTATGTATAGGGGCGCTGCAAGTTGGAGTCATGCCATTTACATTTAGTGTACATGCAATACTTATGCTTATCTATTTATCTTTCTTATCCGCAGCAGGATTTTGCATTTGGAATACAATTATGAAATACAACAAGGTTGGAAAAGTATCAATGTATATGTTCTTTATACCTGTATTTGGTGTGTTGTTATCGAGCATGATTTTAGGAGAAGCAATTCATTCGTTTGTATTATTCGGTTTAGCATGTGTAGCCGCGGGAATTATTGTGGTGAATCGGACACCAGCTAAGCAGAAAATGGAGCAAGAAAAACAAGTAGCATAGATAATAGGAAAACGATTACAATGGAAGAACAGTACTGTTCTTCTTTTTTTATATAGAAAAAGGATAATAGACTAGGTACAACGAAAAAAGATACAAAAAGCATTTATTGAGGAGAACATGTTATGAATCTACTTTATATGGTGTTAATTGGACAAATCATTCTTTTTTTTATTGGTGCAATATACGCAATAGGACAGACAAAAAAAACAAGAAATAATATGCCGTTACCTTTAGCGGTGCGTCTTATTCTTAGTTTTTCTTTAACAGCAAGTGCAATTTGGATATGGTTACAAGATCCATCAGTAGAGTATAGTACGTGGGTTGCACTAGGTATGACGTTATCAACTGTAGGAGATTTATTTATGGCAGGTTTGATTCCAATTGGTCACAGATTAATTGGAGGGATGATTACTTTCGCTCTTGCGCATTGTTTTTATGTAAAAGCATTTTTGCAAACAGGCATTTCATGGAATGGTTTTTGGATTGGTTTACTCGTATACGGACTCTTTCTCATTATAGGGTGGTTCTTTTTTATCCGAAATGATAAACAAGATAAATTGTTTACGATAGGAGCTCTAATTTACGGATTGTGGGTTGGAGGAATGGCTTGCTTTGCATTCGCCTTATACTACGAGAATACAGGAATTTGGTGGATACCAGCTTTTGGTGGTTTACTATTTGTGATTTCTGATTTTATTATAGGCGTGACAGATATTGGAGGGCGCAAATTAAAGTATGAACCACTTTGGATTTGGTTTACATATGTAGCGGCTCAAATGTGTATTGTATATGTGGGATTATAAAAAGATACTCTCTAAATAGTGGATAGACTATTTGGAGAGTGTTTTTTTTCGTTCCTATTATGCTACTATATTTTTTTGTTGTAGAGCAGAAAGGCTGTATTCATCAGCGGCTTTATAACCTTGCGCTAATAAATCATTGATGTAAAGTTTGTTGTAAATAAAGCAGAATACTAGGTTAGAGAATCCGAATGTAAACATGCTAGCGATTAAAATAATTAAAAACCATTTCCAATCTCCACGGAATATAGCAGGGAAGAAACCAAAGAAAAATACAGTCCAGCTAAAACCAATTTTTGCTTGTTTAATTTGGCCAGTATTTTCATTTTTAAGCATAACTTTCATAGAAAAAATCCTCCTAAGTACATAAAAATAGTGTAAATGCAAGCTATAGTATATCAGAATAATACATTATTGAATATTATTATTTTGAAGTTTGTAATATTATGATTATATAATTCAGAATTTTATAGAATTTTATAGAAATTTATCGGTTGAAATACTTATAATAAAAGTAAAAAGATGATGAGATGGTGGAATGATGCAAAAGAAAAAACGTTGGCGCGAATTCTTTGGAACAATTGCAATTGCATGTTTAGTGGTATTTTTGGCGAAAATTTTTGTGTTTTTTCCTACGACTGTAAAAGGAGCATCTATGAGGCCAACGCTACAAGATGGGGATAAGGTGATTGTTAATAAGTTGGCAAAGCAATTTGAAAGTTATGAGAGAGAAGACATTATTGTTGTGAAGACGGATAATTTTTATGTAAAAAGGGTTATTGGTTTGCCTGGCGATGTCATTGAGGTGAGAAATGATCAATTATATGTGAATCATGAAGTGATAGAGGAAGCGTATTTGTATAGTAATAAAAAACAAGCTGAAAAAAAACTTATGAATTTAACAGAGGACTTTGGACCAATTACAGTTCCTAAAAATAAGATTTTTGTTATGGGAGATAATCGCTTAATAAGCAGAGATAGTAGAAATGGTTTAGGACTTATTGATAAAGCGGATGTATTAGGAGAATTAGCAGCAATTTATTATCCATTTGAACATATGAAAATAATGAATTAAATTAAAAAACCAAGCAAATTTTAGTTTGCTTGGTTTTTCATGTTAAATCGTAGGAGATTCATTAAATTCATAGACGTCTTCATTGTTTCTGTTCGTACTTAAAACGAATTTGTGCTGCAATAGTTGCAGTTTAAAGAATGCTAACGGATCGTGATAAGTTTCTGGGTTGCTTCTTAACGTTGCTAACGTTTGTTCGTCTTCCTCTATTTCAAGTTGAGCTGCTTCTACATTTTGTTTCAATATGCTAAGTGGATCTTTAAAGAACATCATGATATCTCGTTCTAATGCGCCTTCAAATACTTCAAATTGAAGGAAGAATTGTTTTGAAATCATTTGAGCAATTTCCGTATAATCTTCCGTTTCAATATATTGTTTATATTTGTTTGCGAGCATAGATTGATTTTTTTGCATGTTACCAAATAGTTTTCCCGCACTCTTTAAGAAAAATTGTGTCGGTGTAAAGCGTAATAAAATATTGATGTTCGATACTGTAATTCTATTTGTCATGCGTACAACATCTCGATGCCAATCATCTAATAATTTGAAATCGCAAGGAAGTTTCATGCGTTCTTCTTTATATAATTTATTAAACGTTTCACTCATTTCATCTAAATAAGATTGAGCTTGAATAAATTCATTATGTGCTGTTTCAATCCACTCTTGAATAAACCCAGTAAATTTAGGAAGAAGCACTTGCTGTACATGTTTTTGAATTCGTTCGTTCATTGCAGTATTTAATTCTTCATGAACTAATTTGAAATCACTATCTTCTTGAACAAGGTCAGAACAGCTCTGTAATAATTCGGGAATTTGAGAATGGATATCTCGTGTAATTTCTTCTTTCGTTAAAAGATAAGATTCTGTAATAGAACGAATTTTATCTTTTTCAAGAGCAGTAAGATTGTTAATAAATCCATTTAGTTTCACTGAGATATGCTTATTCCATCGTACTGATTTCACTAATGTATTTTCTAATTCCACACGTTCATTTACAAGGTATGCGATTGTCTTTTGAGTAAACCATATTAGTTTTTCTATACGTTCTTGTTCCATATCGCGTCCAGCTAGATTAGAAAGAATAGACTCTGTCACGTCCCCAAGTTGCTGGCTACTCTCTTGTGAAGGAGAGTATGGGAAGAACTGTGCATTTGGGAAATGGACTTTAATCTTACTTATTAACTTTTCATTATTGGTCGTATTATTTGTGTGTAATACGAAATGAATTTGTAAATTTGGCACTTGTTCACGTAAATAAAATAATGTATCAAGCTCTTCCCGATGTAATGGTGAAGCAGAATTTAATACGTAAATAAGGCTATCTGCTGCTTGTAAGTATTCAAAATATGGGCTGTTTTTATCCACTTGCCCTTGAACAGATGGCGTAACAAGAAATGCAAATTTATTTTTTCTTAAAAATCTACTTGGTAACTTAATTTCTATGCATTTTTTCTCAAGTTCTGACTCCGAAGGTGTAGCCATTATTTGATGGAATTCATCAAAGTTCGGTATCTTGTGTACATCTAACGCAGTGAATTCTGTTATTTCAGTTTGGCTATCATCTTTAAATAGAATAGGAGTTGTTACAGTCTCAGTTAAGATGTTCTCTCCTAATATTGAATTGATGAATGATGATTTATCATGGTCACTAGTTCCCGCTATTAGTAATTGTGTAACATTTAAATCACATAGTTCATGAACGAGTAACGTAAATTGATGACTTAAATCCACATCGTTTTTTTCAGCCCATACAGCAATTGTTTCGAATAAATGAGAAACGGTTTCCATATTTACATTTGTTTCAGCTGTTGAATTAGAGAGTAGGGCTCCCGCACTTTTTACGAGTAATGACTCTAAAGTTGTAGGTGAAACTTCATTCCACGCTAATACTGCAGCAGATACAAATAGGGCATCTTTTGCTTTCGTTAAACTAAACCAATTTGTTAATAGATCGGGTACAAGTCCCTGCATTTCATGCATGAAATGCTCACCAGTAATTAATTCAAAGTACGTCTCTTGATAGCGTTCAACAATTTCATGCCAATCGTCATTGTTGTCTGTCTCAATATGCAAGAATAAATGATTTATTGTTTGAATCCAAGGTAGATGTAATTTTTCATTTTGATAGCTGTTCCAAAGAGCAATAACAAGTTCTTTAAATTGGACTTGATCAATTGCATATAAAGCTTTTAAAGATTCATAGAAATATTCTGGTTTACTTTGTTTCGTAAATCCTTGATTTACATAATTGATTAGAGTATCGAACCAGTGTAATGATTTTGTTCGAATTCCTTCTTGAACGGCAAGTTCAATAGCGTTATTCCAATCTTCTTGTTTTTCATAGAATGAGCGAGCAATTGCAGTAATGTTTGGATAGTCAGGTTGAAATGCAACAGCCTCACTAATTGTCTTAAAGGCGAGACCTAAACGATCTTGTTCGATGTAAAGAGAAAGAAGTTGTAAGGAAACTTCCATTGTAAGAGTTGTATCTTCAGTTTGGATAGATTGATAAATTTCTTCTGCTTTTGGTAAGAAGCCTAGTTCAAAATAAGAATCTGCAATATTTTTGGTTGCCCAAAGTGAAAGTTCGTTATTTACTTTCTCCCATTTAAATATCGCTGCTTCAAAGTCTTTATTTTGGTAATAAAATTCACCTTGAGCAAAGCGGATATTAGAAATATTGGAGAATTCATTTGTAGATTCATTTATATATGCTTCACCGAGTACTTCCGATACTGGAGTAGAAGTTTCTTCTGTTAAAAATGTTTTATAGTAAACCTTTTGGATAAATTGATTTTCAATGGTCATGTTCGTTCCCCCTGTATAATTTAGAAAAATGATGTTGTATGTAAAGGGTGCATGTTCTTTTAATAGGTAGAAGTTGCATTATATCGACCAAACTATGTATTTGCTAGGTATATCATTTTTCCTGAGAGTTAAACCGTTGCGAAAAGTAACTTTTCTTTATTGTAACAAAAAAACAAGCATATGAATTTTTATTTTTTAATCCTGTTATTTGTGGATAGTAAGACTGGCGCTTCGAAAAGCGGTGAATATAAGGGAAGGAGGCGGGAGTCTGGCGCACGATTGATGTGTACTAAGAATGAGCGAGGATGAACAAATGCTCACCGATTAATGGTTCACTTTCTTCCTGCTAAAGGAATGGATAGAAGTAGAGTTCATTATAAAAACAATGTATAGTGAATATGTATACCATGTTTGTCTGAAAGATAGAAAGGGCACAATGTGGAATAACGATCGTACATAGGATGTGTCTTCCGAATGGAACAACATATTGGCGAGTTAATCGCACATTATGGGTATTTTGGAATTATAATAGCTTTGGCCGGTGGGATTGTTGGATTACCGATACCAGATGAGTTTTTATTGACCTTTGTTGGTTATAACGTTTCAAAAGGAGTTATGTCAGGAACTGCTGCGTTTTTAAGTGGGATGGCTGGTGCAATGTTAGGCATTACATTAAGCTATATATTAGGTTTGAAACTTGGACTCCCTGTTTTAAAAAAATATGGGCCGAAAATTAGAATTAAGGAACATCACATTGAAAAAACACATATTTTATTTGAAAAATATGGCCCATTTCTTTTAATGATTGGTTACTTTATCCCGGGAGTGCGTCATTTAACAGCATATTTTGCTGGGATGTCAAATTTAACGCTTTGGCGTTTTTGTTTGTACGCTTACGGTGGTGCGCTTATTTGGATAAGTGTTTTTATTGGACTTGGCTGGAAGTTGGGAGAGAAGTGGCGTTTCGTTGAGTATAGTTTACATCATTATGGCATATGGATTATATCCATTTCAGTAGTTGTTACATGTATTGTATGGTTTTACATAAAGAAAAAGAAAAACCGCGAGTAGCGGTTTTTTTAGCTGAAAGCAATAAATAGTACACCAGCTGTAATAAAGACAACACCAATACCAGTCATAAAGTTTAACTTTTCGCCGAGTATAATCATAGCGAGAATGATAGAAAATACGACGCTTAGTTTATCGACAGGAGCCACTTGTGAAACTTTCCCTGTTTTGAGGGCAAGAAAATAAAATAGCCATGACGAAGCACCAGCAACCCCGCTTAATGTGATAAAGAGCAGTGCTTTTTTATTTAGTAGTACGTCGCCAATATTTTGAAATTTACCTTGTATAATAATAACGCCTACCATAAATAATGCCATAATAATAGAACGAACCGTCGTAGCAACATTGGCATCGATTCCATCTAAACCAATCTTACCGAAAATAGATACAAGGGCAGCAGCAATTGCTGATAATAGTGCAAATAAGAGCCATGAACTCATAGTAAAATTCCTCCAATCTTACATTATTATACATGAAAACCATTCTCATGTATTAATAACGAAATAATCCCCACCTTATATTTTTAATAAGGTGGGGATTATTATACTACTCTGCAATTTCCTCATATAAAAAGTACGTTACATTATAAATATGTTCTACTTCATCGTCTGTCATAAACAATAATTCGTCACGCTCAATCCCTTTTTTCTTTTCGATAAACTCAATCATATTTTTGCGTTCTTCTCTTTTCATCAATTTTATTTCTCCTCTCATTCTGTTTTAATACAGTTTATTTAAGTTACTGCTATTATATAACAGATTCTTTGGAAAGTTCCACCTATTTTATTGTTTTTTTTAGAAGAACTTTTCGACAAAACAAGCCCACCTAAAGGGGGCTTGTTTTATTTTATAGTCGTAAAAACTCGGGCTCCGTCGTACCGGCACCATCGATGTAATAAATTGTGTCAGGATTGATTTTTATTAATACGTAATTAGGGTCTTCAGGACCGAGTAACCAACGTTTTAAGCTATTATTCCAAAACTTATTTTTTAATGTGGAGTCTTCCTCGATTGAAGCTAAGCCTTCAACTTCAATATAATCTTCATCTAATTTTTTTCCTTCTCGTCCAAGTAGTACATGGACATTTGGGTTGTTTTCGATATCTGTTATCTTTTTTGATTGTCGATCTGTTGCAACATATAGTACAAAATCTTCGTGGAAAAACATCATAAAGGCACTGTGCGGCTTATCGTTACGTACAGTTGATAATACACCAGTTCTTTGTCCTTGAATAATTGTTGCGATTTTTTCTTTTAAGTGCATATTTTTTACCTCTTTTCCTAATTTATATTTTCTTTGTTTAAACAAGATAATTTAAATATCTTTCATACTGTTTTCTTCAATCCGATTTTTTAAACGTAATTGTGATGAAATCGGACAAGTTAGGAGAAGAATAATAATAATACTGAGGAGAAATACATACGATGGAAGGATGAAAAGCATGTTTAATAAAATATTTCTTATAGTAGCGCTTATAGGTGTACCACTGTCTGTACTTGGAAAAACATTTCATTGGCCCCAAACAATTATGTTCGCTGTGTATTGTATTACGATTATCGCGTTAGCTGGTTTTATGGGGAGAGCGACAGAAAGTTTGGCAATTGTCTCTGGACCTAGAATAGGCGGATTATTAAATGCTACTTTCGGTAATGCTGTTGAACTAATCATTTCGATTTTCGCACTTCAAGCGGGATTAATTGAAGTGGTATTAGCCTCTTTAACAGGATCTGTACTTGGAAATTTACTATTAGTAGGGGGACTATCTTTCTTTGTAGGAGGTCTTAAATACAAAAGACAAAGTTTTAATGTGTATGATGCAAGGCATAATTCAGCTTTATTAATATTTGCTGTTGTTGTAGCCTTTGTTATTCCAGAGATCTTTTCAATGAAGATGGACGCTGGAAAGACGTATCAATTAAGTATAGGTGTTTCTATTATTATGATCATTATGTACCTTGCTGCATTGCTATTTAAGTTAGTTACGCACCGCGGTGTATATCAACATAAAAGTGATGAAGTCGCTCATGAAGAAGAGCCAGAGTGGTCAAAAGGAAAAGCGTTACTCATTTTAGCGATAGCGACAATTGCGGTAGCTTATGTGTCAGAGGCGCTCGTGCATACATTTGAAACAGTCGCGAAATCATTTGGCTGGTCAGAACTATTTATAGGGGTTATTATCGTTGCGATTGTTGGAAATGCAGCGGAACATGCATCTGCAATTATTATGGCTTATAAAAATAAAGTAAATATTGCAGTCGAAATTGCAGTAGGTTCTACATTACAAATTGCCATGTTTGTTGCTCCTGTATTAGTACTGTTATCCATGTTTTTTGCAAATAGGATGCCTTTAGTATTTACCATACCAGAACTTGTTTCTATGATTACAGCTGTTTTCTTAACGATTGCGATTTCAAATGATGGTGATACAAACTGGTTTGAAGGAGGCACTTTATTAGCGGCGTATGTCATTATGGGAATTGGTTTTTATTTATTATGAAAAATAGGCATAACAATTGTGCTGAGAGAAAACAATAAACAAAGTAGTATATACCTTTACGTAGGAAGGAGCCAGACAGGTGAAACGAGTATACAGCATATGTCTTTCAACTATGGTCTCGTTTATTCTATTATTTCCTAACATGAGTTTTGCAAAGACAACGGTAGAAACAAAAATGCCTTCATCTGTTTTAAATATTTCTAAAGACAATACGTTTCCAAATGATGCGCAAGATTTGCCGCGTTTACAGCCGAGTAAGTTTGCTCAAGAACTATTGAAAACAGCAAATATTAAAATTGAAAATCCAGACTTAATTCGAATGTTTAATGAAACGACCATTTCGAATGCGCCGCTTGCGGTAGGGTACCGAGCGAAAATTTATTTAGGTCAATGGGCTTTGAATTATGAATCGGTTGATACATCGATTAATTGGGAATATAAACAAGTAAATCGTAACGTATACGATAATCGCGGAGGAGATCGCCTATATCCGCTACGCTATAAACAAGAAACGCAGAAGACAGTTGAAGGCGATTTAACAGCGGATATGAAAGATGCTACAGATGTGAAAAAAATGATGCTTCTCAAAGCACTTGAAAAAGTACAATTACCGCTTTCGTTTAAAACGACCATTGGTTATGGTACTGGACATGAGCGAGTGTATAATATTAGTCCGAGTCAACTCGGATATTTATACGCTTATACACCAGCGGTAAATGAAAAAGGAAAAGTGACATTTGGAGAAGTATACCTTGTATTAAAGGGAAATCAAAAAAGACTTGTTGTGAAAAATATTACCTCTCAAGGAATTGGAGCGGCAATTCCAATTCATGATCATTTATTCTTTAAATTCATTTCTTCTTCTCACTCGCAATAATATAAAAAAACGTCAGCTTATAAGCTGACGTTTTTTTATAATGTAATGTTTGCTGTTTTTGATAAGAAATCTTCTGTCGGATAGTAGCTGTTTTTTACAAGAACATTCGGTCCAAGGCATTTTACTGCAGGACAGTGACAGCTTAATGATTTTGCTGTTTTTGAAGCACTCCATTTGTCATAAGCTTCTTGTAATGTGTTTGTTTGTATGTTTCCTAGAAGGGGAACGTCACCGAAATCAGTTACGATAATATTACCATCAAAAATGTTTACATTTAAGCGTGAACGACCATCCGGATCGTTACGAACAGTTACATTTTTGCTCTCTTGTAATTTCTTAAATGTGACGATGTCTCGCTCGTCATCACTGCAAGCATAGAAAGGTAAAGTTCCAAATAACATCCAAACATTTTCATCGCGAATTTCTAGTAAATGCTCAATTGCATCACGAATTTCAGCTTTTGTTAAAATTTCTAGATTGCTTGCAAAATCACTCGGATACATCGGATGTACTTCATGACGTTTACAGCCCATTTCGTCAACGATTTGACGATGAATATGTTCAATGTGTGGTAGAGTTCGTTTATTCAGCATCGTTTCGGCTGATACGAGTACACCTGCATCTGATAGAGCTTTACTATTTGTAATCATTCGTTCAAATAACTTTGCACGTTGTTCATACGTAGGTTTACGTTCCATCATTGCAAATCCACCTTCAACGAAGTCATCAATTGTTCCCCAGTTATGAGATATATGCAATACGTCTAAATAAGGAATAATTTGTTCGTAACGTGCTAAATCTATAGTTAAGTTTGAGTTGATTTGAGTGCGAACGCCTCGTTCATGGGCATATTTTAAGAGTGGTGTTACATAGTTGTCGACGGATTTTTTTGAAAGCATAGGTTCTCCGCCAGTAATACTTAAAGAACGTAAATGAGGAATCTCATCTAATCGTTTTAATAAAAGATCCATCGGAAGCGGATTCGGGTCTTTCGGCTGTAACGTGTAACCAACAGCGCAATGCTCACAGCGCATATTGCATAACGTCGTCGTTGTAAACTCAACATTTGTTAATAGTAGTTTGCCGTACTCTTCAAGGTCCATATACGCTTCCCATGGATCGTAAGAAGGAGTAATCGGCTTCATTTTTTGTGATATCGTCATATGAAATACTCCTTTGACTATTGAAATAACAATTTGTCCATTCTCTATAATAGAAGAATATGTGCTTTTTATAAAGTGAAACTTTTTTGTGGAAAAAGAGAGAGGGCTTACATTCGAATGAATTACTGTGACAAAATTCATGAAATTACATACCCATAGCAATCATTTTTGCGGTATAATAAAAGCAACTCGAATTAAAAGGAGAGTGCCTTCATGGGAAAAGCAATTCAAGATAAAGATACACAATTAGTATATTTAAAAGAACGTTTAAATATGTTCATTGAAGTAATTGATACAATTGAACCTGAAGAAGTAGAGTTAGAAGATGTAGATCGTCTTCTTGCAATGCTAGATGAATTAGAATTAAAATGTGAGCAATTTAAAAAAGACGAATAATATATTAAAAAGGCTGCCAACTTCAATTTGGTAGCCTTTTTCTGTGCGGATAATAGAAGGACGATAGAAAAAGAGGTATAATCAAGTTGTGAAAAATTTCATTTATGCTTTAATAGCGTGAAACAAATAAAAAGCTGAAGAGTATAACAATGAGATTTTCATCTCATAACGTTTTGGTAGCGTTCACAATTGAGGGGGAAGTAACAATGGAAAAGCTTCAAGAAAGCATGTATCAACTAATTGTTGAAACGTCAACGAACTTACCGAAAGATGTTCGTCGTGCGATTCAACAAGCGAAAGAGCGAGAAAATGCAGGGACTCGTTCTGCGATGGCACTTGGCACAATTACAAATAATATTAAAATGGCTGATGATAACATATCGCCAATTTGCCAAGATACAGGGATGCCAACGTTTAAAATTTATACACCAGTTGGTGTGAATCAATTAAAGTTGAAGGAAGCTATCTATAATGCGCTTGAGCGGGCGACAAAAGATGGTAAACTTCGTCCCAATTCTGTTGATTCTCTTTTCGGAGACAATAGTGGAAATAATTTAGGACCAGGTACACCGGTTATTAAGTTTGAACAATGGGAAAAAGATTATATTGATGTACGTTTAATCCTAAAGGGTGGTGGCTGTGAGAATAAAAATATTCAGTATAGCTTACCATGTGAATTAGAAGGACTTGGACGAGCTGGCCGTGATTTAGAAGGGATTCGTAAATGCCTTCTTCATGCAGTATATCAAGCGCAAGGTCAAGGGTGTAGTGCAGGTGTAATTGGTGTTGGTATCGGGGGAGACCGCACATCAGGTTACGAATTAGCAAAAAATCAATTATTCCGTACATTAGATGATGTCAATCCAATCCCAGAGTTACAAAAACTTGAAGAGTACGTATTAGAAAATGCAAATAAGCTTGGCATTGGTACGATGGGATTTGGCGGAGAAACAACTTTACTTGGTTGTAAAATTGGTGTCTATAATCGTCTGCCAGCTAGTTTCTACGTATCTGTTGCGTATAATTGCTGGGCATATCGCCGTCTTGGAGTAACAATCCATCCTGAAACAGGTGAAATTATGGATTGGCTATATCAAGAAGGTGAAGATACACTTCAGCAAGAAGCACAAGAAAAAACAGAGCAACGTGAGATTGTATTACAAGCACCAATTACAGAAGAGCAAATTCGTGAACTTCGCGTTGGTGATGTTGTAACAATTAATGGCATGATGTATACAGGTCGTGACGCAATCCATAAGCATTTAATGGATAACGATTGTCCAGTAGATTTAAATGGACAAGTTATTTATCACTGTGGTCCAGTTGTCGTGAAAGATGAAAATGACAATTGGCAAATTAAAGCGGCAGGTCCAACGACAAGTATTCGTGAAGAACCATACCAAGGTGATATTATGAAGAAATTTGGTATTCGCGCTGTCATTGGAAAAGGCGGTATGGGTGCGAAAACATTAGCGGCTTTAGAAGAACACGGCGGTGTATATTTAAACGCAATCGGTGGTGCAGCGCAATATTATGCTGAATGTATTAAAGAAGTGAAAGATGTTGATTTCTTACAATTTGGTATTCCAGAGGCAATGTGGCATTTACGTATTGAAGGATTTAAAGCAGTTGTAACGATGGATTCTCATGGTAATAGCTTACATGCAGATGTTGATAAAACATCACTTGAAAAATTAGCGAGCTTTAAAGAGCCAGTATTTAAGTAAAAAAAAATGCATCTCGAATGATTCGAGATGCATTTTTTTGGTATATATAGAAAAACATGTTCAGCATGAAAGAATGCGCGGCAACAGAAACTACAAGTACGATTATATATGGAAAGGAGACTATTTATGAAACATAAATGGTTATATATCGGTCTCATTTTTTCAATTATGATGGCACTTGTTCCAGTTTCAACATTGGCTTATACAAATACTCCACATAACTGGGGAATTCCGCGTCCTAAAAATGAAACAGTACCAGATGCAGGGAAACTGTATACAGAATTGCTACAAAAAAATGGCGGATTTTATTTAGGGGATACGAAGAAAAAAGATATTTATTTAACATTTGATAATGGGTATGAAAATGGATATACAGGCCAGATTTTAGACGTATTAAAAGAGAAAAAAGTACCAGCAACCTTCTTTGTAACAGGGCATTATATTAAAACACAAAAAGATTTATTGTTAAGAATGAAGGATGAAGGACATATTATTGGAAACCATTCGTGGAGTCATCCTGATTTTACAGCAGTAAATGATGAGAAACTTCGTGAAGAATTAACGAGTGTAACGGAAGAAATTAAAAAAATGACCGGGCAAAAAGAAGTGAAATATGTGCGTCCTCCGCGCGGTGTATTTAGTGAAAGAACGTTAGCCCTTACGAAAGAAATGGGCTACTATAATGTATTTTGGTCACTTGCATTTTTGGATTGGAAAGTGGATGAACAAAGAGGATGGCAATATGCGCATAATAATGTTATGACGATGATTCATCCAGGATCTATTTTATTACTTCATGCAATATCAAAAGATAATGCAGAAGCACTTGCGAAAATCATTGATGATTTGCGCGAGAAAGGGTATCATTTTAAAAGTCTAGATGACTTAGTAAAAAGCAATCAACCGTAAGCATGTATGCTTGCGGTTTTCTCATGCTATAATGATGTGTAAAAAGGATGGGGAAACGTATGTGGAGCGAACATGTTACGTTAGAGTATCCGTATCATTTTGAAGAAGTATTAAAACGTTTATCTTTTGATCCTCTTAACGTCATTCAATTAGATGAGAAAGTTATTTATGTCCCGCTTTGTATAGACAAGGAACAGGTTGTTGTTCGCTTACAAGGGATTGGTACTGTTCAAAATCCACAGTTTTGGATCTCTAGTCAGACAGGAAATCCGGAGAAAGTCATGAAACGAATGAGGGCCATTTTTCATTGGAATGAACCGTTTCAAGATATACAAAATCATTTTTTAAACACATCATTACGTCCACTATTTGAAACATATGCTTATACTCCAATTATTTTAGAATTCGATTATTTTGCATGTTTACTTCGCTGTATTATTCATCAACAAATAAATTTGAAATTTGCTACTGTGCTGACAGAGCAATTTGTAAAACGATATGGAACAGAGAAGAACGGTGTATTCTTTTTCCCTACTCCAGAAATAGTAGCAAATATTTCAATTGAAGAATTGAGAGAGCAGAAATTTAGTCAGCGAAAAGCTGAATATATGGTAGGATTAGCAAAGTATATTATAGGTGGTAAGTTAGATTTAACTAGAATAGAAAACGAAACAGAAGAAGGAGTTGCAGCACAATTGTTACCAATTAGGGGGATTGGTGCATGGACAGTGCAAAACTTTTTAATGTTTGGGCTTGGACGGAAAAATATGTTTCCGAAAGCAGACATCGGGATTCAGCGTGCAGTACAAGGTGTATTTCAATTAGATGATAAACCGGGTGATGCGTTTTTAGAAAACGTGAAACAAGAGTGTGAACCATACTGCAGTTATGCAGCGTTATATTTATGGAAAAGTATAGAGTAGAGGTGTAATAATGATACAAAAACAACATGAGAGTAAGTTGGAAGTTGGTCAAACATTTCCTGTGACAATTAAACGTCTTGGGATTAATGGAGAAGGCGTTGGTTATTTTAAGAGACAAGTTGTTTTCATTCCAGGAGCATTACCAGGAGAAGAAGTTGTTGCTGAAACAACGAAAATTCAGCGTGGCTTCGCTGAAGCGAAAGTGAAAAAAGTTCGTAAAGCTTCACCACATCGTGTGAAAGCACCATGTCCAGTATATGAAGAATGTGGTGGCTGTCAGCTACAACATTTAGATTATAAAGAACAATTAAATCAAAAGCGTGATATTGTTGTACAAGCATTTGAGAAGTATATGAACAACAGTTTGGAAGAGAAAATTCGTCCAACGCTTGGTATGGAAAATCCATGGCATTATCGTAATAAGAGTCAATTACAAGTGGGACGTAAAGACGAAAAGGTTATTACAGGGCTGTATAAGCAAAACTCACATCAGTTAATTGATATTGCTCATTGTATGATTCAACATAAAGCAACGAATGAGGCGACAAAAGTTGTAAGACGTATTTTAGAAAAATTAAATGTTTCTATTTACAATGAGAAAAAACAAAAAGGTTTAGTACGCACAATTGTGACACGTACTGCAGTTCAAACAGGGGAAGTACAAGTTACACTTATTACAACAAAAGAAGAATTACCAAATAAAGAGCAGTTTATCGCAGAAGTACAAAAACAGATGCCAGCTGTTAAATCAATTATGCAAAACGTGAATTGGCGTAAAACATCTGTTATTTTCGGTGATAAAACATTTAAATTAGCTGGAAAAGAAGTAATTCAAGAAACACTTGGTGATTTATCATTTGAATTATCAGCACGTGCATTCTTCCAGTTGAATCCAGAACAAACGGTTGTTTTATATAATGAAGCCAAAAAAGCAGCTGCTTTAACAGGCGATGAGAAAATTGTAGATGCGTATTGTGGTGTTGGTACAATCGGTCTTTGGCTTGCAAATGATGCAGCGGAAGTACGTGGTATGGATGTAATTCCAGAAGCAATTGCGGACGCAAGAAAAAATGCGAAGCGTCACGGGTTTACAAACACGAAATATGAAGCAGGTAAAGCTGAACAATGGTTACCGAAATGGGTAAAAGAAGGATGGCGTCCAGATGTAATTGTTGTCGATCCACCTCGTACAGGTTGCGATGATAAATTATTGGAAACAATTTTAAAAGTGAAGCCGAAACAAGTTGTTTACGTATCTTGTAATCCTTCTTCATTAGCACGTGATGTACAAGCATTAATGAAGAGTTATGAAGTGGAGTATGTGCAACCAGTTGATATGTTCCCGCATACAGCTCATGTAGAAAATGTAGTGAAGCTTGTTAGAAAGTAAAGTTTATTCATATTCCCTCATAATATGAGGGAATATTTTCTGTGAAGGAGGATAAGATGAACAATTATAAATTAACGATTCAGTACGATGGTGCACGTTTTAAAGGCTGGCAACGCCTTGGTAATAACGATAATACGATTCAAGGAAAAATCGAAAGTGTCATATCTGAAATGGTCGGAAAAGAAATTGAAATTATCGGTTGTAGTAGAACAGACACTGGTGTACATGCTTTGAATCAAGTTGCTAACTTTCAAAGTGATGAGAAGTTAGTGGAACATAAAGTGAAAAAATATTTAAATCAATATTTACCCAATGATATTAGCATTACGAATGTAGAAGAAGTACAAGATCGATTCCACGCTCGTTACAATTCTAAAGCAAAAACATATCTTTATAAAATTTGGAATGAAGAGCATACGAATCCATTTATGCGTAAATACAGCATGCATGTGAATAAAAAATTAAATGTGAAAAGCATGAAAGAAGCTGCGAAACATTTAGTTGGTTCACATGACTTTACTGCTTTTTCAAATGCGAAATCAAAGAAAAAGTCTATGGTTCGAGAAGTATATTCACTTGAAGTGATGGAAGAGGCAGGATTTGTACAAATTAGAGTAAGTGGCAACGGATTCCTTCATAACATGGTACGAAAAATTGTTGGAGCATTAATTGAAGTTGGATTAGGACAATTAGATGCAGAAGCAATTCCGCAAATTCTAGAGGCGAAACAACGTAATCAAATTAATTGCCTTGCTGAGGCGAGTGGTTTGTATTTGGAGAATGTTGAATTTTAATAATCAGTAAAAAAATCGAGCTGTGTAGGCTCGATTTTTTTATACTTTACAATTAAGAAGATTTCTCTCTCTTCATACGTATCTTCAAATTCCAAAAAGCAGCAAGCATAATAGCTGCAAAAGAGCCGCTAATTGCTGCGAATAGCTTCGCATAAGGATAGGCATTCATATCAATGAGTAACATCATACATACAATGGTAGGGAAGAAGGCTAAGTATTGTAATAACTTTAATTTGTTATCATTACTCATATATATCGTTCCTTTCTAGTATGTTATATGTTTATTGTGATATATTTTTCCATTTCCAGCACTTGGAGAAACATTCATTTCATATGTGTAAATGCAGTTTTTTAATTCGATATTGTAAGTTTTGCCTACTTAATCCTAAAAACTTTGCAGCTTGTGAAATATTACCGTGATACTCTTTAAGAATTTGATTGATGTAGTTCTTTTCCATTTCTGCTATTGTGTGCTTTAACGTTTTCGGTGTATCAGTATCGTTATTAGTTAGGAGAGGTTGCATATTGAATTCTTTTTTTATTCGTTCGCGAAAGCGGGTGGGAAGATGAAATGCTGTAATGATATGTTCATCTTCAACTAAATTCATTGAACCTTCAATGATATGTTCCAATTCTCGTACATTTCCAGGCCATTCATATGCATACAAGAATTCTCTTACATGTACATCTACATCCGTTACGGCGAGTCCAAATTGAATGTTGTACTTTTCGATAAAGTGTTGAACAAGAGCGGGAATATCTTCTTTTCGTTCACGTAAAGGCGGGAGACATAAAGTAACGACGCTTAATCGGTAATATAAGTCTTCCCGTAATCGATTGTGTGTAATAGCTTCAAGAGGGTCTTCATTAATAGTTGCTATAATACGAACATCAATTTCTTTTTCTTGTGTGCCTCCGATTCTTCGTATTGTTTTTTCTTGTATAGCTCGCAGTAACTTCGCTTGAAGTGCTGGACTTAACGAATTGATCTCATCTAATAACAAAGTTCCTCCGTTTGCTTCTTCAAATAAACCAGCTTTATCGATAGCTCCTGTAAATGCACCTCGGTTCGTACCAAATAATAAGCTTTCCATTAGCGTATCAGGAATAGCGGCACAGTTTTGTGAAATGAACGGTTTTGTTGAACGTTGACTTTCATTATGGATACTTTGTGCAAATAGTTCTTTTCCAGTTCCTGTTTCTCCTACGAGAAGTATGGAGGAGGATGTACGAATTACCCTTTTTCCTTCCGCAATGGTTGATTGAATGGCTTCAGAATCACCAATTATGTGATCAAAGGTAAATTTAGTGTTTTGTTTTCGAGAAGAGTCCATTTTTATTGTTTGCTTTAAGTTATTCATCTCTTTTGAAATTTCAATAGCGCCTTTAATTTTTCCATTTTCTATTATAGGGAAAGTATCGTTAATCGTCGTAATTTCTTGCCCTTTATTGTTAAAATAAGTTTGTTTTATATTTTTGTTTGTTTTTCCTAATTTTAATGCTTCTATAAGAGTACTATTTTTATTTTCTTCAAATGCGAATACTTCTAAAGGACTTTTATATAGCACATCTGAGCGCTCCATTGATTCAATTTCCATCATTTTGCGGTTATAAATAATCGTTTTACTTTCCTCATTAATAATATGAATCCCGATATCGAGTTCATTGAGTAAAGTTTCATATAGCATATTCATTTCAATGATCTGTTTAAAATTAATGTCTTCTGTACGCATAGATTATCTTCTCCTCATTTCACCCTATGAAGACTGACTTTTTATAATTTTATTAAAATTCTTATAAAATCGCAAAATTTTTTTGCTATTTTCTTTTTAAAACTTCTTAAATGATAGAAAAATTTTGCGGTTATGAAGATTTTTTTGTGAGGAATCCTCATTTTAAATAGGAATTGGAGATTGGTATGCTTTTTGCATAAATAATAGTTGAAATCTTTAAAGGAGGGATATGCAACGTTTCAGTACCAATTAAAAAAAGGAGGAGTTTATAAAGTGAAGACGGTTATAGAAGGCGTGTATAGTCCTTGTTACGGGAAAGTAGAGAAGTTATTTGTTGCGGAAAGTTCTTACGTATACGAGTGGGAGAAATTAGCGCTCATTGAAACAATAGATAAACAGAAAGTAGAAATTAAGATAGGAATCAGTGGATATATCGAGTCATTAGAAGTAGTAGAGGGACAGGCCATCGCTGATCAAAAATTATTAATAACAGTGAGGGATGATCTTTTAGTAACAGGCAGTGATTAATATAAGTGATATGTATTTTTGCTCTTTTAAATCATTATTTTTACTATGAAAAAATTTAAAAACGCTTACATTAAATAGGTTTGCAAAGTGAAAAGGGGGGATTTATATGATGGATCAAAATCAAGGATTAAAAAGGGAATTGAAAAGTAGGCACATATTTATGATTGCACTTGGAGGCGTTATTGGTACGGGTCTTTTTTTAGGATCTGGCTATACAATTCATGAAGCTGGACCTGGAGGAGCGATTGTAGCATATCTTGTCGGAGGATTTGTTATGTATTTAACAATGCTCTGTCTCGGAGAGTTAGCTGTTGCGATGCCTGACGCAGGATCTTATCAAACGTATGCCACAAAGCACATTTCCCCTGCAGCGGGTTATGTAGTGGGATGGATGTCGTGGCTAAACTGGTCTGCTACGATAGGTATTGAACTGATTGCAGTTAGTATTTTAATGAAACGATGGTTTCCTGATGTATCGTCATGGATTTGGTGTGTAGTGTTTGCGGTACTCCTCTTTGCTATCAATGCGTTATCTTCAAGAAGTTTTGCAGAAGTTGAATTCTGGTTTGCAAGTATTAAAGTAATTACAATCATTGCATTTATTATTTTGGGCGGGGCAGCAATGTTTGGTTTTTTAGATATGAAAGGAAATGACCCAGCACCAATGTTTTCTAGCTTTACTGATTATGGTGGATTGTTCCCAAATGGATTATCAGCTATTTTAATTACGATGATTGCTGTTAATTTTTCCTTCCAAGGAACAGAACTAGTCGGTATTGCAGCAGGTGAGAGTGAAAATCCAGAGAAAACGATCCCGAAGGCAATTAATAATACAGTTTGGCGTATACTTGTGTTCTTTGTATTATCTATTTTCATTCTTGCGGGATTATTCCCTTGGCAGCAAGCAGGAGTAATAGAGAGTCCATTCGTAGTTGTATTTGATAAAATTGGTATTCCTTATGCAGCTGATATTATTAATTTTGTTATTATTACAGCGGTTCTATCTGTTGCGAATTCAGGATTATATGCAACTTCCCGTATGCTATGGTCTATGTCTAATCAAGGAATGATTAGTCCGATTTTTGGTAAGTTATCTAAAAATGGTGTTCCTATTTACGCATTAATTGTAAGTACATTTGTAGGGTGTCTCTCACTACTATCAGGTATTTATGCGGAAGATACAGTTTATTTATGGTTGCTTTCAATTGCAGGATTTGGAGCGATATTAGTTTGGGCATCTATTGCTCTATCTAACTTATTAGCTAGAAGGTCATACATAAAGCAGGGCGGGGATGTGAAGGATTTGAAATTTAAAACACCGTTATATCCATTCGTACCACTGCTTGCGTTAGTATTAAATGTAACCGTAATTGTTGGTATGGCTTTTATCCCAGAACAAAGAATGGCATTGTATTGTGGTATTCCATTTATGATTGTTTGCTTACTGTTTTACCGTGCGACAAAAAATAAGAGAAGCAAAATGGAACATGTTGAAAAAGTAGATACAACAGAAGTAGAAAGTTTATAAATATATTAGAAACTAATGCAAAAAAAGAGACTGTAAAATTGTAAACAGTCTCTTTTTTTGTGAAAATAAAGCTGGAAACATACTACGTATGCAAAGGGGAATTAGCGATGAATCAAGAAGTTTCACAGCTATTAGAACAGATTGATCTACGAAAAGATGAGTTACTAGAGCTTACAAAAACTTTAATTCGTTTTGAAACACCAGCACCGCCGGCGAGAAACACAAATGAGGCGCAAGAATTTGTTGCAGATTTTCTAAGAAAACGAAATTTTAGTGTTGATAAATGGGATGTATATCCGAATGATCCGAACGTTGTTGGGGTGAAAAAAGGGATAGAAAGTGACACACATAAAAGTCTTATTATTAATGGACATATGGATGTAGCTGAAGTGACAGCAGATGAGGCGTGGGAAACGAATCCGTTTGAGCCATTTATAAAAGATGGTTGGTTAGTTGGACGTGGTGCGGCAGATATGAAAGGGGGATTGGCTGGAGCGCTATTTGCCATTCAGCTTTTACAAGAAGCTGGCATTGAATTACCTGGAGATTTAATCTTTCAATCCGTAATTGGGGAAGAAGTTGGAGAGGCAGGAACACTTCAATGCTGTAAAAGAGGTTATGATGCTGATTTTGCAGTCGTAGTGGATACGAGTGATTTACATATGCAAGGGCAGGGCGGCGTAATTACTGGATGGATTACTGTGAAAAGCCCCCAAACATTTCATGATGCAACACGCAGGCAAATGATCCATGCTGGAGGACGTTTATTCGGAGCGAGTGCGATTGAAAAAATGATGAAAGTTGTGCAAAGTTTACAAGAATTAGAGCGTCACTGGGCAGTTATGAAAACATATGAAGGCTATCCATATGGAACAACAACAATTAATCCAGCTGTTATTGAGGGCGGAAGACATGCAGCATTTATTGCGGATGAGTGCCGTTTGTGGATAACCGTACATTTTTACCCAAATGAAACGCATGAACAAATCGCACAAGAAATTGAAGAGTATATTGGGAAAGTAGCGGCTGCTGATCCATGGTTAAGTGAAAATCCACCACAATTTAAGTGGGGTGGAGAATCAATGATTGTGGATCGGGGCGAAATTTTCCCTTCTTTAGAAGTAGATAGTGAACATGCAGCTGTAAAAACGCTTAGCTCAGTACACGAATCAATTCTCTCTAAAAATGCAATTTTAGATATGTCGGCAACGGTAACGGATGGTGGGTGGTTTAGTGAATTTCGTATTCCAGCTGTTATTTACGGACCAGGTACATTAGAAGAATCTCATTCAATAAATGAGAAAGTTGAAGTAGAACAGTTAATTGAATTTACAAAAGTAATAACAGCATTTATATATGAATGGTGTCATACAAAAAAATAGATTAGTATGTTGAAATCGTACAGGTATGTATACTTGTACGATTTTTTAGTGAACTATTTCAGAGTTGAATAGAAACAACTGAAATAGTTCGTTATTTTTCTATGTCTTTCGTTTTAATTCGATTAATTTCTCTTTTGCTAATTCAACAGCAATTGCATCATCTAAATAGCCAATTGGAAAGAGATAGTCGGGAATAATATCTGTCGATAAAATGAAATACAGTAATGCGCCCCCAAGAACTGCACGCTCTTCTTTCGGAATAGTTGCATTGCAAAATTGTTGATACATATCCGTTAATTGTTCAATGAAAGGACCAGCACTATCAATTTGTTCTAATTTGCTTGCAAAACTTTCATGAATCCGTTTTTCACCTTCTGCTGTTTGAGCATAGCGTTCATAGTTTTCAAGTTCTTGTTTCACGCGAGTTGTTGTGTAGTCGAAATCGAATAAGTTAGAGGATTGCAGAGTTTGTTGAATTGTATCAAGAGATGTATACATATCCGTCTTTTCTTTATTAATGTGGGGGAAATCCGGATACATTTCATCAAATAATAATTGGGGTGGAACTTGCAGACATTCTGCGAATTTTTGTAGATGTTTTTGCTTTGGCGGTTGTTTACCATTCATAATTCTTGAGATTGTTGCGGGATCGATATTTGTAAGCATTCCTAGTTGGCGCATAGATAAGGCACGTTCTTTTAAAAGTTTTTTTATTAATTTACTAAGCCGCTCATTTGGATTTTCTTTAGGCATAGTGAAGGCACTCCTTTTTATTGTTGAAAAAATGTTGAGTATTTATTACATGTATATGAAACAGACAGGCACAGTTGCTCAACATTTTCATAAGATGCATTGAAAAGTGAGAAAAAGGGGTGGCTGTTTATGAGTACGGCAGGTCTATTTTCAATTTTTTTAATCGGGATTGCTTCTAATTTAGATAATGCAGGTGTTGGGATTGCATATGGCATTCGTAAAATCCGAATTTCGTGGTTCAACAATTTTATCATCGCATTTTTTGGTTTTTTATTTACTTTATTAGCTGGCTTTTTTGGGAACTGGATTGCGTTATTTATCTCAGAGTTTACTGCAAACTTGATTGGAGCAATCGTTTTAGGGATAATCGGTGTGTTTATTTTATGTCAGCCTTTTTTGGGGAAAAGAAATACCGGAGGCTCTAAAGATGGTAATGTACTTATGGGAATTTTACGTGATCCAGAAAAAGCAGATTTTGATGGTTCGAAAACAATTAGTTTTTCAGAAGCAATTGTTTTAGGAATTGCGTTGTCTATTAATAATATTGCAGGTGGGTTTGATGCTGGGGTAACAAACTTGAATCTGTGGCTTACAGCAACTATTTCTGGGGTGTTTAGTTTTATTTGTATTAGTGGCTTTGCGTATGTAGGAAAACGATTTTTAGCAGAATACTTAGGGAAATGGGCAACGTTTATTGCAGGTGTGTTATTAATTCTTATTGGGATCGATCAGTTGTTGTAAGGAGAGTAGAAAACAAGGTTCGAGTATTTCCTTGGAAATACAGCAAGGGATTGCATATATCGACGTACTTTTCTCCATACTAATACGGATTTCTTTTAAGAAAGGGGGATTTGTATGGGACGCGGGAAAGCATTTGATCATAAGAAAAAAGGGCATGATCATCAACCACCTAAAGGTGCGTTCATTCATAAAGATGTAAATGAACATACTTTGGAAGAGGAAGAGTTACCAGTAAATATTGAGGCGTATAAAAATAGTTTGAAAAAACATTAAAAGCACCTATATAGGTGCTTTTTTAGCGTATATCCTCAATTAATTGTTCCGATTCTTCATGCATACTGTACTCGCTTAATACTTGGATGCAAAGCCATTTTAATTCTTCGATCGTATGTTCAAGTTCTTCAGGAAGCACATGATGAATGTCTTCAAGTCCCATTCCGAAATGAATAAGTTCAAGTACTTGATCATCGATATTCCGATCCATTAATAGTTCAAGTACTTCTAAATTGAATATGTATCGGTGAGCTTCATCGAGTGAAACAACTTTTAGCTTTAAGCTTTCTACAATACTCAATATAAAAAGAAGAATTGTTTTCTCAAGAACAGGTTGTTTTCCCATTTGAAATATTAGTTTCATCTTTCACACCTCCACATGTAGCGCTAGGTTGTACTATATTATTCAGGAGGGGGGAGCAAATATGCATGATATAGAGAAACTTTCAGTATGGTTTTTGTAAGGAGATTGATAGCTGATAAAGTTGAGGTTTTTATGAAATGAAAAAATCCTGCTAGTATAGCAGGATAACTCGTGATTAAAAAATGCTCCAACCTTCTTGAGCAGAAAGAAGTTCAAGAATTTTAAAACCAGCGATACTATTTCCGTTTGCATCTAAAGCTGGTCCGAAAATACCAATTCCCATTTCTCCTTTTACGCAGCCGAAAATGCCACCAGCTACACCGCTTTTTGCGGGGATACCAACACGAATCGCAAATTCACCAGACTCGTTATACATACCGCATGTAACCATAAATGTTTTACAAATCTTTGTAATATGCTTAGGGATAATTTGTTTTTTCTTATATGGGTCATATCCATCCATCGCAAAAATTAAACCGATACGTGCTAAATCGATACAGTTTACTTCAACTGCACATTGACGAGTGTATAAATCCATCAGTTCTTCGATGTCACAATCGATAATTCCGTTTTGTTTCATATAGTAACAAAGTGAACGGTTTAAGTAAGCTGTCTCTAATTCTGAATTGGCAACTTTAGAAGAATAATTAATAGTAGGATTATCTGTTATTTCACGTACAAAATGAAGGATGCGCTCCATCTTTTCTTCATTATCTTTTCCTGTTAACATGCTTGTAATAGCTAGTGCCCCTGCATTAATCATTGGATTAAGTGGTTTAGAAGGGCTTGTCGTTTCTAACTTAATAATAGAATTAAATGGATCACCAGTTGGTTCCATTCCAACTTTAGAAAATACATATTCTTCACCACGATCTAAAAGTGCAAGCGCAAGTGTAATTACTTTTGAAATACTTTGAAGAGTAAATAGTGTTTGTGAGTTGCCAGCATGAATGTATTCTGTTTCTTTATGGAAAATGGCAATCCCTAAATCATCTGGATTTGCATTTCCTAGTTCGGGGATATAAGTAGCAAGCTTTCCTTTTTTCGTATATGGTTTTACTTGTTCTAACAACTGTTGTAAGTTGTTTGTTTCAATGCACTGCATAGTACCAACGCTCCTATTTCGAATTAACTAAGTTTACTTTTCCCGATATGCTCGGAAATAAATAATAACATGAAAAAGTGGAATGATAAAACGAAAGTTGCATGTTCTATAGTGGGTCTTTCGTTTCAAGTATTCTGTATTCCAAAAGGAGAATTTTCCTTTTATATAACAGTTTGGAAATAGGAGATTTATCCATAAAAAATTCAAAAATAAAAACTACACATCTATACAACTATATGTTATTATGGTTATGTAAATAGAAAGCGTTTTCTAAAGCGTACTTATAATGATAACGATTTCATAAATTTGATAGGGGGAATTAAAATGTTGCAGTTTTTACAACGTATTGGTAAAGCGTTAATGCTTCCAATCGCCGTACTACCAGCAGCAGGATTATTGCTTCGTTTAGGGCAACCGGATGTATTTGATATTCCTGTTATGGCACAGGCCGGCGCAGCGGTTTTTGATAATTTAGCACTTATTTTTGCAATTGGTATTGCAATCGGTCTTTCAGTTGATGGTAGTGGTGCAGCAGGTCTTGCAGGTGCAATTGGTTATCTGGTTATGAAAAACAGTATTGATGCACTTAGTAAGGGATATTCTACTGTAGAATTACAAGATAAATTAGGTAAAGTTCAAGATTTAATAGGCAATAGCGCAAATGTAGATCCATCTAAGCTGGCAGATACAATGACACAAGTATCTAAAGCTGCCGAATTATCGACTAAAGTGGATATGAAAGTTCTAGGTGGTATTATTGTCGGCGTTATAGCAGGATTCCTTTATAATAAATTCCATAAGATTAAACTTCCAGAATGGTTAGGTTTCTTTGCTGGAAAACGTTTCGTTCCGATTGTTACATCGGTTGTGATGCTAATATTAGGAATTCTATTCGCACAAATTTGGCCAGCAATTCAAAATGGCATCGATGCATTAGCTCATGGAATTGTTAATTTAGGTGCAGTTGGTTCAGGTCTATTTGGTTTATTAAACCGTCTGTTAATTCCAATTGGTTTACACCATGTAATGAACACATACTTCTGGTTCGTATTTGGTGACTTTACAAATGCAGCAGGTAATGTTGTAAATGGTGATATTGCTCGCTTCCTTGCAGGAGATAAAACAGCAGGTATGTTTATGACTGGTTTCTTCCCAGTTATGATGTTCGGTTTACCAGCAGCATGTTTCGCAATGATTGCAGCTGCTAAACCAGAAAAACGTAAAATGGTTACAGGTATGTTAGGTGGTCTAGCATTAACTTCATTCTTAACTGGTATTACAGAACCAATTGAATTCTCATTCATGTTCTTATCACCAGTATTATATGGTATTCATGCCGTGTTAACAGGTATTTCTTTATTTGTAACAACAGCACTTGGCATTCACGATGGTTTCACATTTAGTGCCGGTGCAATTGATTACTTCTTAAATTTTGGTATTGCAACAAAACCAGTATTGCTAGCGGGAATCGGTTTAATTTACGCAGTAATTTACTTTGTAGTATTCTACTTCTTAATTAAGAAGTTTGACTTGAAAACTCCTGGTCGTGAAGATGACGATGAGTTAGCTGAAGAGGATGATGCGCCAGTTGCAGGCTCAATTGGTGAAACTTACGTAGCAGCTTTAGGTGGAAAAGAAAACTTAACAGTTATTGATAACTGTGCAACACGTCTACGCTTACAAGTAAAAGATGCTGGTCAAGTAAACGAAGCAGCATTAAAACGTGCTGGTGCAAAAGGTGTTATGAAATTAAGTAACACGAGTGTCCAAGTTATCGTAGGTACAAATGTTGAATCTGTTGCCGATGATATGAAAAAACACGTATAAATAATTAGATAAGAGGATATCCCAAAAGATTGATAACATCAGTTCTTTTAGAGGGTATCCTCTTTTTTTATGTTAAAAATTTAACGGGAATCTTACTTTTGTAAATTTTCTTTTTCTTTTTTGTACATATAGGTTGGTAATATGTGCAGTGCGTGATAAAGTAGTGATGTTATAGAATAGATTATCCAAAATCTACTAAAATAAGTCTTTAGTAGAGGAAGTAAATTATTGGTGAATAAGGGGAAAAAAGCAATCATGGATCACGAAAAAAATAATGCGAATGGGAAATCACGTCAGCCGATTGTATACATAAAAAGAACAATCATTCTCGTCTTACTATTTTCACTTGTATATTTCATGTATACAAAAATTGTTGCGCATAATAAGAAAGAAGAAACTTTAAAAGCAGCAGCAGAAATGAAGAAACAAGAAGAGCTAAAAAAGAAAGAAGAAAAAAAGAAGCAAGAAGCACAAAAACAAAAAGAGCAGGAAGAACAGGTGAAGCAAGCACAAGCTGTGGAAAAGCCTGCTGAGGGACCACCTCAAGAAATTAATGAAAACGCTCAATTAGATCAATATTTACAAAACGCAGGATTTAGTGGAACAGCTGTTATTGTGAAGAACGGAAAAGTTCTTTTGAATAAAGGATATGGTATGGCGAACAAAGAGAAACAAGTACCGAATAATTCAGAGACAACTTTTTATATTGGTTCTATTTCAAAGGCGTTTGTAGCGACTGCTATTATGCAATTAAAGGATCAAAATAAATTAAACGTAGAGGATACGGTTGCAAAGTATATTCCAGATTTCCCTCAAGGTAATGGTATTCAGTTAAAACATTTACTAACACATACATCAGGAATTCCAGAGTATGAGCAGGGAACAGAGGATATTTCTCATGAAGAATTGATAAAACGAATAGGAAAGCAAAAGCGTGTTGGGAGTCCAGGAGAGAAATGGAAATATTCCGATTCGAACTATTCGATACTTGCCTACATCGCTGAGAAGGTAAGTGGACAACCGTTAGAAGAGTATATTAAACAACATATTTTTGCTACTGCGGGTATGAAACATTCTGGTTTCGGTAAAGCGTTAGAGCAAACAAGGTTCCCATCAACAGGTTATAAAATAGTAAATAACAATATGACAACACCTAATATTCCAAGTATGTCACAACTATATGGTTGTGGTGATATATATACAAGTGCACATGATTTATATTTATTTAATGAAGCACTCTTCTCTGGAAAGTTAATTTCAAAAGAGAGCTATGATCAAATGTTTACAGGCGGAAAAAAAGATTACGGATTTGGTTGGTATGTAGACCCGGGCAGTTATTCAAATCACGGTGTAATGCCAGGATGGAATTGCTTAAATGGATTTAGTAAAAACGGAAGTGTGTATGTCGTTTTATTATCTAACATTCAAAACAACATTAAATCGTTTGGTAAAGTGAATAACGACATTTATACGATGTTGCGAAATATTGAAGTGTAAGAGGCTATCCTTTTGGATAGTCTTTTTTTATGGAGGAAGTGTATGTGCAATGGGATAATGAAATAAAGTGAAACTTTAATCAGTGGGGGTTTTCTTCATCCCCCACTGATTATTAGTTGAACCAATCGGGCTTTTACGGGCAGTCGATCACCCACCTAACTTCTTTGCTTTCGCCGAATTTTGAAGTGTGGGTCTTACTGCCCGTTACTGCGGGATAAATGGAAAAGGGGGAGGGATATGAGTATACATAAGCATCACGCACGTAATGCGAAACGAATTTTCTTTGTATCTGTCATTGTATGGATTATCGTCGCAATTGTATTAGTGATGGAATATAAAAAAGGGATGCTATTCACTTCGGAGAAAGAAAATCTAAAATTAATAGGTGTTGTAATACCAGCATTTGGATTATTAATATATAGCTTTATGGAAAAACGAAGAGCAAAAATGCTTAAACAGGAAAATTATAATATGGAGACTTCTGAATTATTTGATCAACAAAAATTTGTTGTTCGCAAAGAGGTAGGGGTATTTCAAGTAATAACGTACTTTGGATTGGATGGAAATACAGTAGGTTTTTTAAAAGAAGAGTATGATTTTGTTATTCAACGTATATGGCAAGCTGTACTTTCTTTTCTTTTTAAGGGACTACATAAGCAACAATTTTATTTATATAATCACTCGGGAGAAAGGTTGTTGCGTGTTCAAAAGAAGATGGGAGTACGTAATTTCTATATTTTTTCTAATGTAGATGGAAAGAAAATTGGAGAGTTGAAACAAGTACTAAGTTTAACAAAGTGGGAATGGATCTTTTTAGGGGGGGATGGTAAAGAAGTTGGTAAAGTGACTGGGGACCTTTCAGCAACAATGCAGAAAATAGATTGGCGAGATGGGACGCATATTGATGTGAAAGAAGATGGTATTCCGTTAGAAGCTGTTAAGTATTTCTCGGCAAGTGGTGGTTCACTTGTTACAGCTTCTATAAGTGAACAAGCAGAATTACCACGAGCGGTTTATTATAGTATCTCTGCCATAATTACAATTAAAAATTAAAATATTTATAAAGATAGATGGGATACCATCTATCTTTTTTGTGTGATTAGAACATATTGTTTTGTTGAAAAATGTATGTCTTACCTATCACAAAAAGGTTTGTTTTGTATACATTAAGATGTATGGATGTATTTTTATAATTTGAAAATAATAGGAGGAGAAGTGTATGTGTCTGTTCGGTAAGTATTGGAAAAGGTTATCGAGATTGTTTAATAGGCAATTAGATTATTTTTTAGATAATAAGTTATTGCCTGCTGTGGAAAGACTTTTATTTTCACAAAACTTCGCGAGATTTATTCAAAGAAACTCTAAGCAAGCTACGGAAGAATTTATTGAATCAAGTAGATTTCAATCTATTATTTGTAACATTTTAAAAGAATGTAATACATCGCCTTTTAAAGAAATTGCAGAGCAGTATTTGGGTAAAAACGTAGAAATTACGGTGACAGTTGGACAGTTAACCGGTGTTATTGTAGCAGTTGGTGATGATTTCTTAATACTACAAGAAGGAATAGGAACAGAAGTTTTATTACCGTTTGCAAGTATTGTATCAATTAAAGAAGCGTAAGAAAGGAGACTTATATATGTTATTTACTGATGAATTGCGTAACCATGTTGGCGAGCTGGTGCAAGTGGTGACTGCTGTTGAAATCGTTGCAGGTGTGCTTTTATCTGTGACAGATGGAGCAGTAAGCGTTCGTACTTCTCCTTCCTATGGACCACCGGAAGATGTAATTGTACGTATTCCTGTTATTGCCTATGTTCGCTTGGAAGGGTAAGAGTGATAAAAGTATGAAAGTATCAGTTGTTATTCCAGTGCATAATGAAGCAAGTACCTTATCAAAGGTTTTAGCAGAAGTAAAAAAGTTAGAACCATATGAAATTATCATAGTAGATAATGGGTCGACCGATGGGACAAAAGAAATAGCATTACAACATCATTGCCGTGTGGTGTATTATAATCATTCTCTTGGTAATGATGTGGGACGGGCAATTGGCGCTAGAGAAGCAAAAGGTGAAATTGTCTTATTTTTAGACGGTGATATCGTCATGAAAAGTGAAGAATTATACGCTTTTATTAAAGGAATACAGCAAGGACATCAAATTGTTTTGAATAACTTAACATGGTCTGTTTATTTAAAAATGCGACCACATTATACGACGGTTGGAAAATATATGTTAAATCGTTATTTGAACAAGAAAGAATTTGTTGTAGGGTCTTTAATTGCAATACCACATGCAATCAGTCGTGAAGTGATTGAAAAACTGGGGTGGTGGAATTTAGCAGATCCAGCATTATTTCAAGCGATGGCGATGTCTAGAGGAGTAGATATTTCAGATATGGCTTCAGTTGATGTAATATACACAAATAAAGTTCGTCCTGTTCATACAGGCACATCACCTGATTCTCCTTATCCGAAAGCGACTAGTCGTATTATGGGGGATCATTTACGTGCTTTGCAATATATAACCGAAACATATGGTAAACGAGGTGGTTTTTCGGAGGGAAATAGAGATAGAGAGTTTATAGGGCAATATAAACCAGCTGTATTAAAGAAGGAAAAAGCGAAATATAGTGCGATTATACCAGTGTCAGAAGAAAAAATGACTATAAGATCTGTTATACAAGAAGTAAAAAAAGCAGGAGTAGATGAAATTATTATTGTTGCGAATGGAGCAGATATGGAGACTATTAAACAAGTAAAGCTAGAGAATGTTATTGTTGTTGAAGTTACGAAGGCGCTTGGACACAATGTAGCACGAGCGATAGGTGCCATGCATGCTACAGCAGAGATTTGTTTATTCGTTGATGGAGATTTTGCTATTCCGGCAAAAAAACTAGTTCCATTTTTGCGTGCTATTGAAGATGGAAGTGATATGGCATTAAATGATTTGCAGTGTTTATTAGATATATTTCATCCAGCAGATCCAATTAGTATGGGAAAATACTTTGTGAATTTGGTAGCGAAACGACCAGATTTATGGAATAACTCACTAACAGCAGTACCACATGCCATCCATAAGAAGGTAATAGAGAAAATAGGATATGACTCTCTTATCATTCCGCCATTAGCACAAATGAAAGCTATTTTAGAAGGGTTCTCTATTACAACCGTTGAGTTTGTAGATGTTATAAAAACAAATCGAGTACGTCCAGAGCAACATGAATTTGTAAATGGGCGTATTTCAGCATTTGACCGTATTTTCGGTGACCAACTTGAGGCGATTGCATATTTATTACAATATACAGACGAACGCGGAGGTTTTACAGATGGAGATAGAGATAGAGAAATAATTCAACAATTGAGAAGGGAAGAAGAGAATACAAATGAATACTAGTCGTAAAGTAGCTATCATTGGATTAGGGTATGTTGGTCTTCCTTTAGCGGTCCATCTTGCAGAAAGGGGCCATACTGTACTTGGATTAGATAAAGATACTAGAAAAATAGAATCAATTATAAAAGGAGAAAGTTATATTCCGGATGTTTCTTCTAAAGAGTTACAAAGTTTATTGACGAAAAAAAAATTAATAGTAAATACACCGGATCAAGGTATTGCTGATTTTCAAAATAGTGATTATGTTATTGTCACTGTCCCCACTCCAATTAATGAACAAAGAGAACCAGACTTAAGTGCTCTCATTTCAGCTTCACATTATATACAACAAAACCTTCAAAAAGGACAAACCTTCATTTTTGAAAGCTCCACATATCCAGGTACACTCGAGGAAGTTATCATTCCTATTATTTCTCAAACAGGTAAAAAGGCGGGAGAAGATTTCTATATCGGATATTCCCCTGAGAGAATTGATCCAGCAAATAGTCAATATTCAGTTCAATCTATTCCAAAAGTTATTAGTGGACAAACAGAAAAGTGTAAACAAAAAGTACAGGCTTTGTATAGCACTATTTTTGATGTAGTTGTTCCAGTTAGTTCTCCGAAAGTAGCGGAGATGTGTAAGCTATTCGAAAACATTCAGCGCCTAGTTAATATTTCGTTAGTCAATGAGCTAAACACATTATGTGAAAGTTTAGGAATTGATTTTTATGAGGCGCTTGAAGCGGCATCTACAAAACCATTTGGATTTACTCCATATTGGCCAGGTCCGGGGATAGGAGGACACTGTATTCCAGTAGACCCTTTATATTTTCAATGGAGAATAAAAAAGAATGGTGCAATGAGTCAATTGATTGAAGCAGCGCATGTAATTAATGAAGAAATGCCAGAGAAAATGGTCCAGAAAGTAAAAGATATGGTGCAACCACCTGCAACGGTTTTAATTGTAGGGATTGCATATAAGAAAGATGTAAATGACTTAAGAGAATCACCAGCGTTGCCAATTATTGAATTGTTAATAAAAGAAGGATACGAGATAGAATATCACGATCCATATATTTCTTCGGCAAAATTTGGGGATAAGGTGTACCAATCTGTTTCTTTGAATGAACAAGCCGTTAACCAAGCGGGTTGTATTTTAATTTTAACGGATCATTCTAATATTGATTGGAAGCTTTTTAAAGGAATAAAGCGAGTAGTAGATACACGTGGGATTGTAAAGAAGGTGAGTAAATGAGTAAGAAATGTTTAATTACAGGGGGAGCAGGATTTATTGGATCGCACTTAGCTGAAGAGTTGGTGAGAAGAGGTTATAATGTCACGATCGTTGATAACTTCTATAAAGGGAAAAATAAATATCATAAAGAGTTAATGAAAGAAATTCGGGTTATTCCAATAAGTGTTTTAGATAAAAATTCTATTTATGAATTAGTAAATCAACATGATGTAGTGTTTCATTTAGCAGCAATTTTAGGTGTGAAAACGACAATGGAAAAGAGTATAGAGCTCGTTGAAACGAATTTTGATGGAACGAGAAACATTTTACAAGCAGCGCTAAAAGGAAAGAAGAAAGTAGTCTTTGCTTCTACTTCAGAAGTATATGGTAAGGCAAAGCCACCCTTCTCTGAAGAGGGGGATCGATTATACGGGGCAACTTCTAAAATACGTTGGAGTTATGCAGTGTGTAAAACATTAGAAGAAACATTATGTTTAGGATACGCATTAGAAGGTTTACCTGTAACGATTGTTCGTTATTTTAATATTTATGGTCCAAGAGCGAAAGATGGTCCATATGCAGGGGTAATCCCGCGATTTATTAGTGCGGCCCTGCAAGGTGAAGACATTCTCGTATATGGAGATGGAAAGCAGACACGTTGCTTTACGTATGTAAGTGATGCGGTAGAGGCAACGATTCGAGCTATGGATGAAAAGGTAAATGGTGAGATTATTAATATAGGTTCTGAGAATGAAAAAAGTATAAAAGAAGTAGCAGAGGTCATTAAAAAATTAACGGATTCTTCTTCAAAGATTGTACAAGTACCTTTTGAAGAAGTATATCCACATGGTTTTGAAGAAATTCCAAATAGAAGACCAGACGTAACAAAATTAAAAGAGCTTGTTCAATTTCAGGCGAAAGTAACGTGGGAAAACGGATTGAAGGAAACAATTAAGTGGTTTCGTGAAGAAGACAATGGCTAAGTCATTATCTGTTATTATTCCTGCATGTAATGAAATCGATACGATTTCAGACGTTATTCAATCGGTAAAAGGATTAAATCCATTAGAGATTATTGTAGTAGCAAATGGTTGTACTGATGGTACAGAAACAGTTGCTGAGCATTTAGGATGTAAAGTACTGTGGTATACAGAGAAGCTTGGAAATGATGTTGGACGTGCAGCTGGTGCCAAAGAAGCTATAGGTGATGTACTACTATTTATAGATGGTGATTTTGCTATTCAAACTTCAAAATTACAGTTATTTCTTAATCCGATTTTATACAATCAGGCAGATGTAGTTTTAAATAATTTGGACGCATTATTTTTAAAAAGGCAAAAACCTAATTCTATTACAGTATGGCGCCAAATATTAAATGCAATATTAGAGCGCGAAGAATTAAAAATTGATTCTTTATTAGCTGTACCGCATGCGTTAACGAAAGAAGTTGTACAAAGCATTGGATATGAATGTTTTGTTAATCCTGTTGTGGCTCATTTACGCCTAGTACAAAGCGAATGGAGAATTAGTCGTCATTGCGCAATTGATGTTATTACGCCGAATAAATTCCGGCCGACCGAGCATGCTGCATACGGCACAAGCCTTTCTCAATCCGAAAAACGAATGATAGGTGATCATATAGAAGCTGTAGCAGAGCAAATAGTAGACAGCGATGGGCGCGGAGGATATCATGATGGAAATAGGAAAAGAGAAAGTGTTTATCATACTTTAGATTTTGAAGATTTTTATCAAGGGTGGGGCGTTACATCTAAGTTGTATAAAGAAAAGCAATTATCGGTCATTATTCCTGTACAAGATGAAGAGAAAACAATTGGAAACGTTATAGAAGAGCTTCGCAAAATTGAACCTTTTGAAATCATCGTTGTTGTAAATGGTTCGTCTGATAAAACTGCAACGATTGCAAAAGACAAGGGAGCAACGACAATTGTATATAAAGAAGCGCTCGGAAATGATGTGGGGCGCTCACTTGGAACGTATTTTGCAAAAGGAGAAATTGTGTTATTTATAGACGGCGATTTTGTTATTCCAGCGAATGAGCTATATCCTTTTGCCAAAGCTATTGTAGATGGAATGGATGTCGCATTAAATGATCTAAATCATTATTTAGATTTAAGAGTACCGCTTCATCTTGTAACTGCATTTAAATACGCATTAAATTTAGCTTGTGATAGAAAAGATTTAGGCGTAGGCTCTCTTATTGCTGTGCCTAATGCGTTTAGCCAGAAATGTTTGAAAGGAATTGGGTATCGGTCTTTACTGGCACCGTGTGTAGCCCAAGTGAAAGCTATTCTTTCAGGATTTGAAGTTGCATGTGTAAGTCGTGTTGAGGTCGATAAGATGAACCGTATTCGTCCCAGTGAACATTTTGCAAAAATAGGTCATCCGCCAGCTGTACTCCGAATTATTGGTGATCATATAGAAGGGTTAGAGCAATTAATTGTATTAACAGGCAGTCGTGGGGGATTCCATGATGGAAATAGAAAAAGGGATATTTTATAGGTAACAAAAAAAGTGTACAACATATGTACACTTTTTTGCTCTGTTATAAAAACTATAACAGATTAGGATATAAGAGTATTACAGCTCTACAATGGGTATTGTTCTTATATTACAAAATAGGACTCGTATATAAGAATACCAAAAAAATACAATTAAGGGGAGGGTTAATTTTAAAGACTTTCAAATGAAGTTAACACTATGCATATAGTAGTTTGCTCAACATTTCACAAACATGTCACAACTATTTCGTTCACTTTCACCAAAAAGTAGTATTCTAAGTGTGTAAGCTGTTATATAAAAAATCTTAGTCCTGTACTAATCAAAAATGGAGGAGATTAGGATGACTCAAGTATTAGAAAATGTTAAAAACGCATGGGAAAACTTTAAAGGTGAAAAATGGAAAGCAGAGATTGATGTTCGCGATTTCATTTTAAATAATGTAAACGTTTTCGAAGGGGATGAATCTTTCTTAGCGGGAGCAACTGAAGCAACGAAACAACTTTGGGATCAAGTAATGGATTTAACAACAAAAGAACGTGAAAACGGTGGCGTTCTTGATATGGATACAAAAATTGTTTCTTCTATCACATCACATGAACCAGGATATTTAAATAAAGATATTGAAAAAGTAGTCGGTTTCCAAACTGAAAAACCATTTAAACGTTCTTTACAACCATATGGTGGTATTCGTATGGCGGAACAAGCTTGTGAATCTTATGGATACGAAATGGATAAAGAACTTAGTCGTATTTTTAGAGATTGGAGAAAAACTCATAACCAAGGTGTATTTGATGCATACACACCAGAAATGAGAAATGCACGTAAATCAGGCGTTATTACTGGTCTTCCGGATGCATACGGACGTGGACGTATTATCGGTGACTACCGCCGCGTAGCGTTATATGGTATTGATCATTTAATTGAAGCGAAAAAAGCTGATTTAGATTTAACTGGCGGTGTAATGAGCGAAGATACAATGCGTTTACGTGAAGAGTTATCTGAGCAAATGCGTGCACTTCAAGAATTAAAACAAATGGCTGCTTCTCATGGCTTTGATATTTCTAAGCCAGCAACAACTGCACAAGAAGCATTCCAATGGTTATACTTCGCATATCTTGCAGCAATTAAAGAGCAAAACGGAGCTGCAATGAGTCTTGGACGTACTTCTACATTCTTAGATATTTATATTGAAAGAGATTTAGCAAATGGTACTTTAACAGAAGAAGACGTACAAGAAATTGTGGATCACTTCATTATGAAATTACGTCTTGTGAAATTTGCAAGAACACCTGATTATAATGAATTATTCTCTGGTGACCCAACTTGGGTAACAGAGTCTATCGGTGGTATGGCATTAGATGGTCGTCCATTAGTAACAAAGAACTCATTCCGTTTCTTGCATACATTAGATAATTTAGGACCAGCTCCAGAACCAAACTTAACAGTTCTTTGGTCTAAACAATTACCACAGAACTTTAAAAACTACTGTGCGAAAATGTCTATTAAAACATCAGCAATTCAATATGAAAATGATGATATTATGCGTGCTGACTACGGCGATGATTACGGAATTGCTTGTTGTGTATCTGCAATGAGAATCGGTAAACAAATGCAGTTCTTCGGCGCACGTGCAAACTTAGCAAAAGCATTATTATATGCGATTAACGGTGGTAAAGATGAAAAATCTAAAGCACAAGTTGGTCCTGAGTACGCACCGATTACTTCTGAAGTATTAGATTATGAAGAAGTTATGCATAAGTTTGATATGACAATGGAATGGTTAGCGGGTCTATATTTAAACACATTAAATGTTATTCACTACATGCACGATAAATATAGCTATGAGCGTATTGAAATGGCACTTCATGATACAAATGTTCTGCGTACAATGGCAACAGGTATCGCGGGTCTATCTGTAGTAGCAGACTCTTTAAGTGCAATTAAACACGCAAAAGTAAAACCAATTCGTGATGAAAATGGAATTGCAGTTGACTTTGAAATCGAAGGAGATTTCCCTAAATACGGTAACAATGATGACCGTGTAGATGAAATCGCTGTAAATCTGGTGAAAACATTTATGAATAAACTTCGTAAACATAAAACATATAGAAATTCTGTTCATACAATGTCAATCTTAACAATCACATCTAACGTTGTATATGGTAAGAAAACTGGTAACACTCCAGATGGTCGCCGTACTGGAGAACCATTTGCACCAGGTGCGAATCCTATGCATGGACGTGATACAAAAGGGGCATTAGCTTCATTATTATCTGTAGCTAAATTACCATATGAAGATGCACAAGATGGTATTTCTAATACATTCTCTATTATTCCAAAAGCACTTGGTAAAGAAGATGATGTACAAGTACGTAACTTAGTATCAATGCTTGATGGTTATGCAGTAAAAGAAGGCCATCACTTAAATATTAACGTATTTAACCGTGAAACATTAATGGATGCAATGGAACACCCTGAGAAATATCCACAATTAACAATTCGCGTATCTGGTTACGCTGTAAACTTTATTAAATTAACTCGTGAACAACAAATTGATGTAATTAACCGTACAATGCATGAAAGCATGTAAGTGAAAAAAGTGTCCCTCTGCATTTTATAAATAGCAGAGGGAGGCTGTTTCAATAAAGGAGGAAGTAAAATGGTAAAAGGAAGAATTCATTCTGTAGAGTCTTGTGGTACTGTTGATGGCCCAGGAATTCGTTATGTCATATTTACACAAGGGTGTTTATTACGTTGTCAATATTGTCATAATGCTGATACGTGGGAGATCGGTAAAGGAAAAGAAATAACAGTCGAAGAAGTAATGCAGGATGTGACATGTTACCTTCCTTTTATTGAAGCTTCCGGAGGCGGTATAACAGTTAGTGGTGGGGAACCATTATTACAGCTAGATTTCTTAATTGAGTTATTTAAGAAATGTAAAGAAGTTGGAATTCATACAACAATTGATTCTTCGGGTGGTTGTTATTCTGAAGAACCAGAATTCCAAAATAAGCTAGATATTTTAATGGATTACACAGATTTAGTTTTATTGGATTTGAAACATATTGATTCAAAGAAACATCGTAAATTAACAGGAAAACCAAATGAACATATTTTACAATTTGCTCGTTATTTATCAGATAAAAATAAACCGATTTGGGTACGACACGTATTAGTTCCTGGTATTACTGATAATGAAGAGGATCTACAAAAATTATCTAGCTTTATTCAAAGCCTGTCTAATGTTCAGAAAGTTGAAGTGCTACCATACCATAAGCTTGGTGTATATAAATGGGAAGCACTTGGGCATAAGTATCCACTCGCGAATGTAGAACCGCCTACTGAAAAAAATGTAGAACAAGCAAGACATATTTTACAAGCAGTCTAATCCAAATATTGGATTAGGCTTTTTGCTTTCTTGACAATAAACCCTAGAGTATATATAGAGAAAAGAGTATACTGAAAATAGAATATCCATATTTTTGTAAGGAATAAGTGGAGAAATTTACATAATTGTAAAGGGAAATCAAAATAGTAAAAAGAATTAAGAAGTAAAAGAGTGAGTATCATGGAATAGAGAACATTTGTAAGTTATTGCGAAAGCTCTTATAGGAAAGTATAATGTAAAGATATGAGCACAGATAGGATTAAGGGGTCAATCTTATATGCTTTGCATATCCACGACAGGTACATAGCTGAAAGAGAAGTATTAGAATCTGTTTATGTAATTTTTAAGGAAAATGTTTTTCCTATTGTCGTATATGCAATATGGAGAAACAATAAGCTAGGAGTGGATTTGTTTGATAAAAAACCCCAAGGTTTTAATATTAACTGCACATTACGGTAATGGTCATGTGCAAGTAGCGAAAACATTAGAACAAACATTTCGCCAAAAAGGAATTAAAGATGTAATTGTATGCGATCTGTTCGGAGAATCACATCCAGTTATAACCGATATTACAAAATATTTATATTTAAAAAGTTATACAATAGGAAAAGAATTATACCGCTTGTTTTATTATGGCGTAGAAAAAATTTATGATAAAAAAATAGCATCTTGGTATGCGAATTTTGGAAGAAAACGTTTGAAATTACTTTTACAAGCAGAGAAACCGGATATTGTTATTAATACTTTTCCAATCATAGCTGTACCAGAGTTAAAAAAGCAAACAGGTATTTCAATCCCTGTTTATAACGTATTAACGGATTTTTGTGTGCACAAAATATGGATTCATCGGGAAGTAGATCGTTATTTTGTAGCAACTGATCACGTGAAAAAAGTTATGATTGATATTGGTGTGCCTGCGGAGCAAATTGTTGAAACTGGAATTCCGATTCGTAGTAGTTTTGAGCTAAAGATCAATCCAGACATTATATATAATAAATATCAGTTATGTAAGAATAAAAAGATTTTACTAATTGTAGCAGGTGCTCATGGGGTATTAGGAAGTGTAAAAGAACTATGCCAATCATTTATGTCAGTACCTGATTTACAAGTAGTTGTCGTTTGTGGGAAAAATGAAGCGTTAAAACAGGATTTATTAGGGTTACAGGAAAAAAATTCTGATGCATTAAAAGTATTTGGTTATGTTGAAAATATTGATGAACTATTCCGTGTTACTTCTTGTATGATTACAAAGCCAGGCGGTATTACGTTAAGCGAAGCGGCAGCATTGCAAGTACCTGTCATTTTATATAAGCCTGTTCCAGGACAAGAAAATGAAAATGCGATGTACTTTGAAAGAAAAGGAGCTGCAGTTGTCATTCGTGATGATAGTGAGGTTTTTGCAAAAACAGAGGCGTTATTACAAGATGATATGAAGCTTCTTCAAATGAAAGAAGCGATGAAAAGCATTTATCGTCCAGAGCCAGCGGGTCATATTGTGGATACAATTTTGGCAGAAAATCATGTAGAACCGAATCATATACCTATTAAATCACCTGCTCTTGCACAATTATTTACTTAATATGAAACCCTCTTTTATATGTTTAAAGAGGGTTCTTTATTGTTTTATAAGATAAAGTAGTAACTTATCCACATGAAGATTGCGCTTTCATTAAACAGTAAAGTCGAAATATTAACAACTATATCCACATTGTCCACAATTTTTAGAAAAATATCCACAATTCTAACATTTACTATGCGTTACAGCATATAAACTTGTGAAGGGTTTATAGAATTTATTCACAATTCTATAAATTATGTGGATAACGTTATCCACATAAAAAAGGTTCCTTATTTATAAGGAACCTTTTTTGTCTATTCTATCACGTAGAAAAAATATGTAATGAGAATGAATAATTAGGGGGGAAACTTCTAATTATTCATTCTCACTTTAAATACTTTTCGAGCGATAACCCGCTGCGCGATCTGCTTTGCGAAATTCTCGTTGGTAGAGAACTTCTTGTGTACTAGATAATGTGTTTTTTGCTTTGTCACGTTTCTTTTTATCCATTACAAATCACCTCGTGTCCTAAAGTCACTATCTATCGTTTCCAAAGACATGGAGTGATATACGTATATGGCAAAATGTTAATGATTAATTATTTTTTCTAAAAATTTAGATTATGCTTCTTTTAATTGGTGAGCATCTTGGAACGTTGTATCTCGCATTGTAGCAAGTGTATATTGATCTTTTGGAATTTCATATAAGTTATATACTTCTTCATTTGCGTTAATTTCATCATAAACGGCTTTTCTTGTTTCGTTTGCTAGATTTACATATTGTAGTTTTTCGGCAGCTTTAATAGAACGAATATTTATTTTACGAATACGCATAAAGATTGTTTCAATATCTAATTCATAGAAAAGTTCGCTGAAAAATGAATCTTTCGCCAATTTATTATAGCCTTTTCCATGATAAGGTTTGCCAAGCCATGTTCCGAGAAATCCGGCTTTTTCTTGCACATCAAATAAAGTAATTGTTCCGATAGGGTTACCCCATTCATCTAAAATTGTGCGTGAAATTAATTCCCCACGCTCTTCAGCTTCAATCGTTTGTTTTGTTAGAAATAAATATTCCTCATAAGAATAAGCCTTTTGACGCACAAAAGGGAAGACAGCTGGATCCACCATTAAATCGTATAGAACGTGGCTGTCGTGTAAGTCGCGTTTTTTCAACACACTAACTCCTCCTCACACGAGGGTAGCATGACGAAAAAACACCCCACCCTCGAAATTTTTATATCAATCTTTAAAAAATTTCGGGGTGGGAATCGAACCCACTAGAACCAGTTTCTAACGCTGGTGGCGCACCATTTGCCTTCCCCATTCATCAATTTGAAAATGATAATCACGACACAAATTGATTATGGTTTCATTCAGTTTATAATCGTATAATACTTTATCTAGTCAAAAAAATAAACTAGTTTTTTTTATTTTTTTTGTAAATTATTTTTCCATCAATCATGGTTAGTACAGGCTTGGCTAAATAATGGAAAGGATGATGAGTCCATAACACGAGATCAGCGTCTTTTCCAACCTCAATGCTTCCAATTCTATCCTCTAAACGTAAATTTCGTGCTGGAAATATAGTGATTCCTTCTAGTGCAGTTTTTTCGTCTAATCCTTCCCTTACTGCGACAGCAGCACAAACATTTAAATATTGAATTGGTGTATAAGGGTGATCCGTTGTTATAGAAACTTCCACTCCATTTTTCGATAATATATGGTAAGTATCCCATGTTTTGTTTTTAAGTTCGATTTTAGAACGACGTGTAAGAGTGGGGCCAACTGAAACCTTCAAATTGTGTTTCGAAAGCTCTTCAACAATAAAATGTCCTTCTGTACAATGTTCAAGACGTAAATCGAGATTGAACTCTTTTGCAAAGCGTAGAGCAGAACTAATATCATCTGCTCGGTGAGCGTGGATACGTACGGGAATTTCGCGGCGTAATGCTTTTAAAATAGAAAGCATTCGAAAATCAGCTTCATGCCCATAGTGCTGTGCTTCATAAAATGATTCCCGAAGTAATCCCATAATTCCCATACGTGTAATAGACTCTTTTGTTCCATTACTATGGACCTTTTTAGGATTTTCTCCAAAGGCAATCTTTAAGCCAGCAGGTTCTTGAATAATCATATGATCAATACAAGTTCCAGCTGTTTTTATTACACAAGTAGTACCACCGATAATGTTTTGACTTCCTGGCATAACGTGAACAGTTGTAATTCCATTTTGTACAGCATCTTGAAATGCAATATCCAAAGGGTGGATTCCGTCTAAAGAACGGATATGTGGTGTTGAAACTTCAGATGTTTCATTTGCATCATTGCCAGCCCAACCAGTACCTTCATCATAGAGACCAAGATGAGTATGGACATCAATAAATCCAGGTAAGAGATGAAGAGCACGAGCGTCTATAACTGTCATATCTTGAGTAGGTTGAATGGAAGGCTTGACCTCAGCAATTCTTTCTCCTATAACGAGTACATCCCCTTGAAATTTTTGGGATGTAATAGGATAGACAATGGCTTGTTTGAGCAATATTTTCATAGGTACCTCATTTCTGTTACTTTACAATGTTAATGGAATTTAAGGGAAAGTAACTGAAAGATTATTTGTGTAATAATGCTCCGGATTCTAGAAAATGAAAGTTTGGAAAGGGCCCCCTGTAACACAGTGTTTTAGAAGTACTACATTGTATGCGAAAGTATATTTTGTAATGCATGGTCTATTGCTGGAAATGTGTATTGATACCCATGTTTAATTGCTTTACTAGGTAATACATGTTGCCCTTCTAGTACAAGTATGCTCATCTCACCTAATAAAGCATGAAGCATAAATGAAGGGACAGGTAACCAATGAGGTTTTTTCATTATAGTTGCAATGGTTTCTCCAAACTCCTTCATTCTTATAGGTTGGGGAGCTGTAATGTTAAGAGGTCCATCAATTTCTTCTTGGTGTATGATGAAATCAATCATGCGAACGACATCGTCTATATGAATCCATGATAACCATTGGTTTCCAGATCCAACTGTACCTCCGATATAGAATTGATAGGGGAGTAGCATTTTTGGAAGAGCTCCTCCGTCTGTGCCTAATACAACTCCAAGTCTTGCGTAGATTGTTCGTATTCCGAGAGAACGAGCTTTAGATGCTTCTTGTTCCCATGAATATACTGTATTTGCTAAAAAGTCATCTCCAGGAATCTCATGCTGTTCTGTAAAAGACTCAGTTTCAGACGTTCCATAGTATCCAATAGCACTTGCGTTAATAAATGTGTTTGGTTTTGTATTTAGTTTTTGTAATTGTTTAATGAGTCCTTTTGTTGTTTGGATTCTACTGTTTAAAATGGATTCCTTTTGTTTCTTTGTCCATCTACTATTAATAGACTCTCCAGCTAGATTAATAACTACATCAATAGAGGAGAGGGGGAAGGTTTGTAAATCTGGTGTCCATTGTACGTATTGAAGGTTAGGATGTGAAGTTTCAGTAGTTTTGTTTCGAGTAAGAATGTAAACATTATATCCTTTTTGAATAAAAAAAGTAGAAAGGTATGTACCGATAAAGCCGGTACCACCAGAAATTGCGATTTTCACAATTATTTCCTCCTCATTATATATATTCTTGAAAAGCAAAAACGTTCCTTGACTATGTTAAAATAATAGAGAGGTGAGAGTATGGCTGTCATTACAAAAATAGAAGTGCAAAAACGATTGAAAGAACGGTTTAATATTTATATTGATAAAGGTCAAGGTGAAGAGTACGGGTTTAGTGTGAATGAAGTAATTTTAATAAAACACGGATTACAAAAGGGCTTAGAAATTGATGAAATAGCGTTAGGAAATATTTTGTACAATGAAGAGGTACAAAAAGCATATTTACAAGCAATCTCCTATTTATCCTATCAAATGAGAACGAAACAAGAAATAGAAGATTTTTTACGAAAAAAAGAAGTGGGACAGGCCATCATCTCTGAAGTCGTTTCGAAATTATTACATGACCGATATATTAATGATAAAGAGTACGCTGTTTTATATACGAGAACGCAAAGTAATGTGAATCGAAAAGGTCCCACTGTTATTAAAAGAGAGTTGTTAAATAAAGGTGTTCAGGATCTAATTATTACGCATAGTTTACAAGAGTATCCGAAGGAAAAGCAAATTGAGAATGCTTTACTTCTTATAGAAAAGAAGAAAAGATCTTATCAAAAACATTCCTTTTTACAAATGAAGCTAAAGTTAGACGAAATGCTTGTTCGTAAAGGATATTCTAGAGATGTGATTCAAATTTGTTTGGAAGAATTGAAAGACGAAAAAGATGACGAACAGCAACAAGAAGCGTTACACTATCATGGGAATAAATATTATGAGAAATATAAGAAGTATGATGGCTGGACATTTGAAAATAAGATGAAACAAGCGTTATATCGCAAAGGATTCTCTATCGATGAGATAGAGATATTTTTGCAAATGAAACGCGAAGAGGGATGAGGGGAATAAGATGAATATGCCAAAGCGCTACAGTGAAATGACACCACATGAGCTAAGAGAAGAAATTGGGGTTTTGAAAGAGCAAGCAATAAAGGCAGAGCAGCTTGGTATTGTAAATGAGTTCGATGTATTAATGAGAAAGATGGCAATGGCTCGTGCTTATATGACTGATATAAACAAATTTTATATTGGTGAGACATATGAATTGGTAGAAGAACCTGGTATATTATTTGAAATTACGTATTTCAACGGGGTATTTGCTTGGGGACATAAGCAAAATGATAATGAAGAAATTGGAATACCAATTTCTTTACTGCAAGAAAAATAAAAACCAGAGAGCGAATATCTCTCTGGTTTTCATCTTTGGTAGGCGTTACAGGAGATAGGAGATTCTAAAATTGGCGTTTTTTACATTCATTCGCCAGTATAATGAGAGACTGGGTTTGTTGCGTCTGTCCGTTAACTTGCGCTTTTGCATGTTTCGGACGAGTCCACGTATGGTTAAATAATTCAGAACGACTATCTAAGCGATCACGGTAGCTCATCTTTATCACCTCGTGTAGGAAGTTAATTTACTTTAATTTGTACTACTCTTCCTGCTGATTTGCAGCACGCATACGTTCTTGTGGGTGCGTGTTAATTGTGCCGTTAGGTCGTTTCGAAGCGAAGCGTGATTTCGCTTTCGGTTGACCATCGATTTTGCTGTTGTTTTTTGACTCAGACCAAAATTCGGCTTGTTTACCCATTGCGAACGCCCTCCTCATCATCAGTTGATACCTCTTTAAGAAGTATCAATTATAGAATGTGCAAAATTGAAGAAACTATCCTTTAGAAATGAAGGGATAAAAAGGTAAAAGGAGACTAGAACATGAATGATATTTATGAAGCATTAACAAAAGAACTATTAGACAAAAATGACAAGCTTTCTTACGCACAAGCTCGTGCGTGGGTTGAATTACTGTGGGAAGATTTTCAAACAACTTATGCAAAATCAGGTCGTTATCAAGGAGAAGAAATGACTGAACAAGTTGTAAGAACATGGATTAATAATCATGGAGCGCGTCTTCATGAAATGCGTACAAATAATCCGAAATATAGCCATTTAATCAATCAAGAAGATCATTTGAAACATTAAAAAAAGCGACTTAAGTCGCTTTTTTTAATGTGGAAGTAACTCCAGTTTTTTTCGGAGTTTTTCTTCACTAAAAATCCATCCTGTATAGGAACTAATAATATTTAAATTGTGATCGAGTTGAACGATTGCAACGAATGGATAATAATCTTTACTGCGATATCGCAAATCAATGAATCGAACTTCGTAATAATGATCATAATCGAAAATGTCCCAGCGATACACAGGGGAGAAAGATAGAAATGCTGAGATGTTTTCGTCTTGTTTAGCTGCGCGCATAATAGCATTATCTGGGAACGGTACCCGATCGAACTTATCATATACCATGATATTACCACGATGCCATCTAGCCACGTAGTAATAATCAGTTGTAACGATTGCTAAATGGTAATGATAAAATCGATAAGAAGGAGAAATGATTATCTTCTCAACGTTATTGAAACGTTTATATACGACGCTACGTATATTTCTGTGCATCATAATCCGCCCGATATAGTAAACAATCATCAATATATACGCTGCTAAGGCAGTATACCCTTTATGGGAACCGACGAGCATACAAGCAATCGCAAGTATATGGATAAAGAAAATGACGGTATCAAATGTATTAATGATGCCGAGCGCTACCCATTTTTTTGTGAAGGGCCGTAATGCCTGTGTACCGTAGGCATTGAAAATATCTACAAAGACATGAAGAAAGACGGCAATAAATGACCAAAGTAGTAGATGCAAATATGGAGCGTCTGAAAAGAAGGCGAAAGAGATACCACTTATAAGGAATGACCAAAGAATTACTGCAGGAATGGAATGAGTAATCCCGCGATGATTTCTTATATATTTAGCGTTATTACGCAATTTTAAAACTGTATCGATGTCAGGAATATTGGAACCGGCAATTGTAGCAAGCATAACTGCTTGTGGCCCAATATCACTTTGAGCTATGGCTGGATCTAACGTGGCCAAACTGCCTAGAGTAACGCCCATAACAAGGTGAGTGGCTGTGTCCATAGAAATCCACCTCCGTTTTTTATTAATGTAACTCTTTTTATTCGATACCTCAAGTCCTTTGCCTTCTATTTCCTATGTCATCTTACTTAAATTTTTTCCTAAAATCTTTATAATAGTACTTATATGCAAAAAAATGAGGAGGATCAAGTTTGACACTTGAAATATTAAATAACTTTAACATAGAGCAGTTTCAAAATGATTTAATTGGTTGGTTTGAAAAAGAGCAACGCGACTTACCGTGGCGTAAAAATAAAGATCCATACCGTGTTTGGGTTTCGGAAATTATGTTGCAGCAAACAAGGGTAGAAGCTGTAAAACCATATTACGCGAATTTTATGGGGAAGTTTCCTACTCTAGAAGCTTTGGCAAATGCTGATGATGAAGAAGTGTTAAAAGCATGGGAAGGTTTAGGGTATTATTCTAGAGCGCGAAATTTACATGCGGCTGTAAAAGAAGTAAAAGAAGCATATGGCGGGATAGTACCGAGTGATGTAAAGAAAATTGAAAAATTAAAAGGAGTCGGACCATATACAAAAGGTGCTATTTTAAGTATCGCATATGGTATACCAGAGCCGGCAGTTGATGGAAATGTTATGCGTGTATTATCTCGCATTTTATCAGTATGGGATGACATTGCAAAACCGAAAACCAGAAAAGTGTTCGAAGAGATTGTACGTGAAATTATTTCGGCTGAAAATCCATCTTATTTTAATCAAGGCTTGATGGAATTAGGTGCACTGATTTGTATTCCGAAAAATCCAGCATGCTTACTTTGTCCGGTACGTGAGCATTGCAGAGGATATGCTGAAGGTGTTCAAAAGGAATTGCCAGTAAAAAGTAAAGCGAAGGCTCCTACAATGGTACCGATTGTTGCAGGAGTGCTTCAAACGGAAGATGGTCGTTACGTCATTAATAAACGTCCAAGTACTGGATTATTAGCTAATATGTGGGAGTTTCCGAATGCCGAACTTGGCGAAGGGATTCGAAGTCAGAAAGAACAGCTTACAGATTATATGAAAGAAAAATTTGAGCTTTCGATTTCTATTGAAGAATACGCAATGAATGTACAACATACGTTTACACATCGCACCTGGGATATATTCGTATTTTACGGAAAAGTAACTGGTGATATTGTTGAAACAGATACATTAAAATTTGTATCGAAAGAAGCATTTGAGCAGTTACCTTTCTCGAAATCGCATCGTACGATTTATGAGAGTTGTGTTGAGAAAATTACAATGCAATAAACAAAAAAGTGTTCCCTAGATTGGGAACACTTTTTTAATCGTAAGAAATTTTTGTCCCATGAGTCCAACTAGCATCACCTTCTTGTAAGCCACCCCTTGATTCGATTTCTATTACAATTTCTTTATAAATACTTTGCCCTTCCGCATTTAAATAGGGCAACATCTGTTGTAATGAATGATGAAAATAAGCTAATTCATCTTCTTTCCATTCGTTTTTTGAAACCATCGTTAGTTCAGTCATATCGCGTCCTATATACATATTTCCACCTCCATTTTCTATAGTTTGAATGAGTAACAAGAGATATATGCGGAATTTTTTCAAAAGAAAATTCCGCATAGCTTCTAGTTGAATTGGTTACATTATTGATTGTGGAGGTGAGAAAGATGAGTAAAAAACAACAAGGTTATAACAAGGCAACTTCTGGTGCTAGCATTCAAAGTACAAATGCTAGTTATGGTACAGAGTTTTCAACTGAAACAGATGTGCAAGCAGTAAAACAAGCAAACGCACAATCAGAAGCAAAGAAAGCACAAGCTTCTGGTGCACAAAGTGCAAATGCTAGCTATGGTACAGAATTTGCAACTGAAACAGACGTGCATGCCGTGAAAAAACAAAATGCACAATCAGCTGCAAAACAATCACAATCTTCTAGTTCAAATCAGTAATGAAAGAAAAACACTTCTCTAATTCGGGAGAAGTGTTTTCTTTGTGCTTAGGTCATTGTAATGAATAGAAAGTGAACGACATAACTTCTAATAAGTCAACAAATGTAGTCAAAGGAGAAGGAAGTAAAAGATTAGAAATATGTAATGAGGAATAATAACTGATAAATAAGTCTAAAAGGGGGTAAGTAATGAACGATTTTGATAAGTTGGTAGGAGAGCAATTGGAAACGATGGATGAGTTGTTAAAGTTACAAGCTCATCTAGAGAAGTATCAGCAAATTGAAATGAGTGAAAAGGATACGTGCGATAAAAAGGAATTACATTTTATCCGCCAAGAAATATATAGAACAGAAGTAGCACTTAAGCTATTACATGAGAAATTTGAAGAGCAAACAAATAGTGTGATTCAATCTTTTGAAACTGAAAAAATGATTTCAAATTTAGGATAAGATATACCGTTGCCTTCAGATGAAAGGTCCTTCTTTACATGGAAATAAGGAAGGGCTTTTTTTATTCTCATTTCCTCGTTTGGCTCCATCTCCTAAGAAGGTTAAGGATATGGTATTCAGTGTGAAAAATAGAGTCTTGTCGCTTTAGTTTTAAAATTTCGACAAAAAAGTTATAATAGAAAAAAAGTGGATGCAGTTCAAAGGGCATTTGCAGTTGAAAGAAGGGAGCATATATGGGATTTCCCAAAGAAGGAGAAAAAGTACAAATACATAGTTATAAACATAATGGCTCCATTCATAGAATGTGGGAAGAGACAACAATTTTAAAAGGGACACAGAGTCTTGTGATCGGAGCAAATGATCGTACAATAGTGACGGAATCAGATGGCCGAACATGGATTACTCGTGAACCAGCAATTTGTTATTTTCATGCAAACTATTGGTTTAATGTGATTGGAATGTTAAGGGAAGAGGGAGTATATTATTATTGTAATTTAAGCTCACCTTTTGCATATGATTCCGAAGCATTGAAGTACATTGATTATGATTTAGATATTAAAGTGTATCCAGATATGACATATACGCTTTTAGATGAAGATGAGTATGAAAAGCATAGCCAAATTATGCAGTATCCACCTGTTATTGATACTATTTTAAAACGAAATGTAGCACAATTAACACAATGGATTCATCAGAGAAAAGGGCCATTCGCGCCTGATTTCGTAGATATGTGGTATGAAAGATATTTAATGTACAGAAATTAAAACAAACCTGCAGGGGATTTCCCGGCAGGTTTGTCCTATTAGAGGGGGGATTATGTGCAAGGTATAAAAAGATATTTGCAATTTGTTAAACCATATCGATGGCTTATTGCTATTACAATTATTATTGGCCTAGTAAAGTTTGGTATCCCGCTTATTATGCCGTGGTTATTAAAATATATTATCGATGATGTAATTCAAGGTGCGGGCTCACTTCAAGATAAAACGTCCCAACTAGTAACAGCGATTGGGATTGCTTTTTTTATTTTTGCAGTATTAAGACCGCCGATTGAATATTATCGTCAATATTTCGCGCAGCGTATCGCAAATACAATACTGTATGATTTGCGGAAGCATATTTTTAGTCATTTGCAAAAGTTGAGTTTACGCTATTATTCGAATACAAAAACAGGGGAGATTATTTCACGTGTCATCCATGATGTAGAACAAACGAAGGACTTTGTAATTACTGGTTTGATGAATGTTTGGTTAGATACGGCAACAATTGCTATCGCTATTATTGTTATGTTTTCTATGAATGTAAAATTGACATTTGTTGCGCTATTAATTTTACCTATTTATGTAGTGGCAGTGAAATATTTTTTCGGGCGTCTTCGTAAATTGACGAAGGAGCGTTCACAAGCATTAGCAACGATGCAAGGGTATTTACATGAACGTATTCAAGGGATGCAAGTGACACGTAGTTTTGCATTAGAAGAGTATGAGGGGAAGCAGTTTGAAAAAAGAAATAATGAATTTTTGACGAAAGCATTAACTCATACGAGTTGGACGGCGAGAACATTTTCGGCAGTAAATACGTTAACAGATTTAGGCCCGTTACTTGTAATTGGCTTTGCAGCATATGAAGTGATTCAGGGGCAGTTAACATTAGGGACTATGGTTGCCTTTGTCGGATATATGGATAGTTTGTATAGTCCACTTCGTCGCCTTGTTAATTCATCTACAACATTAACGCAGTCTTTCGCATCGATGGACCGAGTGTTTGAATTGTTAGATGAAAAATATGATATTGTCAATGTGCCAAGTGCGGTACAAACGAAAAAATTAAGTGGTGAAGTGATATTTGATAATGTATCTTTTCGTTACAATTCGGATGAAAAGGAGATATTACATAACCTTTCGTTAACTATGGTGCCAGGAGAGAAGGTAGCACTTGTAGGAGCGAGTGGAGGAGGAAAGTCATCTCTTGCTAGTTTAATCCCTCGTTTCTATGATGTTTCTTCAGGTGCAGTTTATGTAGATGGCATAGATGTCAGGAAGTATGATATGAGAAATTTACGTAGTCATATTGGAATTGTGCTGCAAGATAATTTGTTATTTAGCGATACAATCGGGGCAAATATTTTATATGGAAATCCGAAAGCTTCAGAGGAAGAAGTGATTTCAGCTGCTAAAGCTGCGCAAATTCACGATTTTATTATAGAGTTACCTGATGGTTACGATACTGTAGTTGGGGAACGTGGTGTGAAGTTATCTGGTGGACAAAGGCAACGTGTAGCGATTGCACGAGTGTTTCTAAAGAATCCATCGTTACTTATATTAGATGAGGCAACGTCTGCTTTAGATTTAGAAAATGAACGATATATTCAACAGGCGCTTCAGACGTTAGCTGCTGATCGGACGACGATTATAATCGCGCACCGATTGGCGACGATCACGCATGTGGATACGATTATTTACATTGAAGATGGTGAAATTAAAGAGACAGGTTCTCATGAAGAATTAATGAAAAAAAGAGGGTTTTATTACAATGTATATCAACTTCAACATATAACAGAAACAGCTCCTTTAGCGTAAAAGGAGCTGTTTTTTTATTCGTCTTCTTTTTTATCGTCGATTTTGAGTTCTGCTTCTGGTTTATGGTATGTGTAGAAGCTATCCACAAGTAAATCTAAATGCTCTACTTCTTCACTATAGTTAATAATGGCAGAAATAAGAGGGAAGAGATGTAGCCATGTTTTATACGCTTCTTCATCGTCTTTGTTTTGATAATCCATAAAGATATCAATTAATTCTTGTTTACCTGTTTCAACTTCATCCAGCATTTCAACAGATTGTTGTTTTTTTGCTTTACCAATAAATTTTAATAAAACTTGTTCATGGTAATGCGTTAATGAATCAAGTTCGTTTTGGATAGATTCCTGAAATTCTTCTGGCATATAGCGCAGTTCGTTTTCAGTACGATGTAATGATTTTAACGTACTTAAAGCACGGCTTGTCGTCGCTAACATTTGTCTGAATAAAACGAGCTTACGAATTTTTGCGAACTGTACTTTTTTCGTGTAGCTTCTTTCTTCTTTATACAGCAAATAGTAATGATTTAGTTTGATCATTTTTTCTTTCATACGATCAATATCAGTTTTTAGCGTTGTAAAATCAGAAGCTTGCCTGCTATTCATTCGAATCCATTTTACAATTTCTTCTGTATTATCAACGATACGATGATATAGTTTTGTTTCGTATTTTGGCGGCATAAACACTAAATTTACAAGTGAGGCCGCAATAATTCCAATCATAATCGTCGCAAAGCGAAGTAAGGCAAAACTAAAGAAATCTTCGCCCTGATACTCCATAATGGCGATAACTGTTACTAAAGCAATTGATATTGTGTTTTCTAATCGTAATTGTAACGTAAGCGCAATTACTAATATACATGTTAATCCAATAATAAAAGGATTATGTCCAAAAGCAGTAGCAAATACGATAGCGAATACCGCGCCAATGACGTTTGCTTGAATTTGCTCAAGAGCAGTTAAATACGAGCGGTATACAGACGGTTGAACAGCGAATATAGCTGAGATTCCTGCAAATACCGGACTCGGTAAGTGAAGTAAAATACAAGCAAATAAAGCTAATGTGATGGCAATACCCGTTTTTAAAATGCGAGCACCAAGTTTCATACCCTTAATAAGATCCTTTCTCTTGTCATAATGAATGTACAACATGATACTATACATTCATTACAATATGTTAGCAAGTGATATTTTAGTGACGTTAATAAGAAATTGAGATTCATTTTATACTTTTTCCTAATTCTTTTTAAACATCAATTTTTAGTAAAAAAACCTGCTGAATGCCAGCAGGTTTCAAATTGTTACTATAGATTACTATGAGAAGTGTACTTCGTCAATTTATTCTTGAAAATGAAAGTTAGCTATATCATTCTGTTGAGATAGATGGGTCAGCCTGCTCTTTTTTCGGGATAATTTCAAAAAACTGGTACTGCATATCATCGAGTAACGGTGTTAATAAAGCAACTTCCTCGTATTGCTCATGCTCATTTAATACACGAATATAGTCTAGCAATAACTCAGTCACATCTTGCACACCATTTTTACTAATTGGTTGTAATGTAACATTTGCTCCTTTTGCGATTCTTCTTTTTAAGGCCTGTTCTGTTAAACCTAAGCTTGAATCATGACGTAAATAAACAACACCGCCAGTCATACCAGCACAAATCCATGGGCCAGGATCCCCTAAAACAAGCGCTCGCCCATTTGTCATATATTCAAAAGCGAAACCTTTAATATTAGAGTATGATCCTATATTCCCTTGCTCTTTTTCGCGGAGTGGCTTTGTCATTCGCCCTCCAATTATCATGTCTGCTCCAGAGAGGCGGATACCAGCGCGAGCATCAGCGTTACCTTGAACGTATAACGCTCCTTTTTGTGCCCCGTATCCAAAACCTTTTCCGACAGAGCCGTTATAATATATGTCGTCTTTCCCTTTTGCTTTCGTTATATAAATACCACCACCAAAGGAGGTTTTACCAATACCATCTTGTGCACCACCATTTACGTGTATAAATAAGTTTTCACTATTGTAAGCACCTAATCCATTTCCGGGAATAGAGCCATTCGTATACTTTAATGTAAGTGGTTCAAGCTTCGTGTCTTCATATAATTTACTACGAACGCGATAGCAAGATTCTAGACCACCCATAACGCGTTGCTCTACACCAACGCCTACTAGTTCTTTTGAATGAGGTGAATGAACTGTTTCAAATTGTTTTTCCGGCATGTGTTCCGTTTTTGTAACAGATGGGTGTTCTATCGTTTGTAGTAAATTACATAAGTTTAATAAATTTTCGCCTCGAACTTGTTCTAGTAAATCGGAACGCCCGACAATGTCTTGTAAATTTGTATAACCAAGATTTCCTGTTAATCGTTTTAGTTCTATGCCAAAAGTGGTGAATAAATGTAATAATCCAGCAACGGCGCTTTCTAATTGGCGCGGGACGAAGCGGCGTAATCCGTGTTCTTTCGCTTGAGCTTCAGATTCAATTTGTGTTGCAATTCCAACATGACAAGTATCTAGATGACACCCGCGGCAAGTTGTACAGCCGATTGCAATCATAGATAATGTACCAAATCCAATGCGGTTTGCTCCGAGGAGCATGATTTTCAAGGCATCATTAACGCTTCGGATACCGCCATCAGCCCAAATTTCTACTTTATGTCTCATATTTGCTTCTAATAAAGCATTGTGAGCGGCTTTCACACCAATTTCTACAGGAAGACCTACATGTTGCAATGCGTGAATACGTGCAGCACCTGTACCACCATCAAATCCGCTAATGTTAATAAAATCAGCACCAGCTTTTGCAATACCGACAGCAATTGTTCCGATGTTAGGAACGACAGGGACTTTTACAGCTACCTTTGCAAGTTGATTAGCCGTTTTAATTTCTGTAATCATTTGAGCTAAATCTTCAATGGAATAAATATCATGGTTGTTAGAAGGTGAAATTAAATCAGAGCCAATTGTTGCATTACGTGCTTCAGCGATTTTGGCTGTTACTTTTGAACCTGGCAAATGTCCACCTTCACCAGGCTTTGCGCCTTGCCCAATTTTTATTTCAATTAAGTTTGATGAATTTAGTAGTTCGGCGTTTACGCCAAATCGCCCAGATGCAATTTGTTGTCCACGTGTATGTGGATATTTTCCAATCATATCTTTAATTTCGCCGCCTTCACCGTTCAAGCTAATCATATTTAGCTGGTCGGCCGCTTCTGCATATGCACGAAAGGCAATTTCATTTTGAGAGCCAAATGACATGGAACTAATAATAAATGGTAAATCATGATTTTGAATGCCGACGGACACTTCTTCAGTTGGAATGATATGTTTTGTTTGTTTCGTTTGAATAAGGTGTCTAATTGCGATTGGGTTATTTTCTTCTAATTCACTTAACTTGTCACGGTAATCATCATAAGAATTTCCTTTTGCAACATCGCCGATTGCTTTCCAAATTCGCGGGAATATATGAAAAGATTTTCGCATTCTAACTTTAGGATCGTTATAATCATTCGCTCTCATTTGTGCATCTTCAGCAAGTGACTCAAGCGAGAAAGCTAAATTATTTGAACCGAAGAAATTCGTGATTTGTAATATATTTGCGATTTCCTCATGTAATCCGATAGAAGAATAGAGGCGACCGTAACCACGTAATTCATGAATTCCAATTGTTGAAATGACTTTTTCCAGTCCTTTATTAAGTGCATGATATAAATTCGTAATGGGTGTTTTTGTCCCGTCATTTACGGTTGCAAATAATAAATATGGATTAATACTATCTGCTCCTAATCCATACAGTGTGACGATATCGTGTAGGGAGCGAAGGGCACCAGAACGTATTACGAGAGAGCAGTTTCGGCGTAATTTATTTTCGCTTAATATTTGATGTACTTTAGAGGTAACTAAATGCGGATCAATCCATAACCGTCCATTTAGATGGGCATTGGCATCGTCTATTAATAATAGGGAAGCTCCATCGTTCACCGCTGTTATTGCTTCAGAACCAATTCGATTTAAGGCGCATTGTAAAGTTTCGGTAGGAGCGAATGTAGCAGAGATTGTAGCGATAGAGCTATGAGTATTGAATAGCTGTATAAGTTGTTCATACGTAATTGTCTGTAATTCCTCTGTAATAGACTGTGCTACACTTCCCTCTAAAATAATTGGGGAAAGCATCTCAACTAAAAATGGCTGTTTAGCACCGCTTAATAAACTTGGGCGCTCTCCAAGTATTGTTCGAGTAGAGAAGTGTTCGACCTCTCGATCACGATCAATCGCTGGATTTGTAACAACGGCTACACTTTCTTTAATGAAGTCAGCGATATTTCGTCTATCAGTATCGAGTGCGGCAAGTGGTGAGTCATGCCCAAGTGAGCGAATTGGCTCAACTCCTTTTGTTGCCATCTGTTCAAGAAGTTGAATATGTTCTCGATCCCATCCAAAAGCAACATATTGCTTCGTTTCAACTTGCATAGAATCACATAAGCCTTGGATTTCTTTCGTTTCAGGGATAGATAAATTCAAATGATAGTCGGTAACATCCACTCGTTTTTTTAAACGGTTATATACTTGAGTTTGGTAGTCATCGTATTCGTAGAGTACAAGCTCATCTTGTTCGTTCCACTTTAGGCCGACCTTTTCTCCAGGAGCGAGTGGTTTTGGTTCTGCTACATATTCAGTTGGTGATACAACTCCAGGTTCAGAAGAGAAAATATAAGAGCTTTCTGTTTCCACTTTCCATACTGGTCGCAGTCCAAGGGAATCAACGCTGAAAACAGCTTCATCTTTGTAACGTGAAATAATGCCAGCTGGACCTTGTGCAAAATGGCCCCATGCTTCACGTATATACGTATATAAATCTTGTAAATGCGGTTCATAAAGTTTAATTTCATTAATAATTGGTGGGAATAGTATATCCATTGCTTCAAATAAACTGTAGTCGTATTGAACAAGTAGAGTTTCTAAGGTGCGGTTTAAATCTTGGGAGTCACTGCCCCCAGCAGTAAGGGGAACATGAATCATTTCAGCTTGATCGCGTAATTTTGCAATTGTGTTAATTTCACCATTATGTCCGAGAACGCTAAATGGTTGTACACGAAAAAAATTAGATAATGTATTAGTAGAATAGCGATTATGTCCTAATGTCATAGTTGAAGCGATAAGTGGGTGTTGTAAATCATTGTAATAGGCAACAAGTGTATCCCCAGCACCTAGAACTTTATATACAACATGGTCACGACTTAAGGAAGCAACATGAATTGCTTCGTTTTCCTCTATTTTCATTGTGACAGAAAATAATGTTTGCTCAATATTTTTAACTTCATTTTCTGCGATAAGAGCAACTTGCCAAAATAAAGGTTCTTCTTGTTTACCGAGTGGACCGAGTGCATCGGAATTTATTACATCGTCACTTTCGAAAAGGATTGCAAGGTTTTCGTTGTTTAGTTGTGTGCGAATATGATTTTTTAGATTAACGGTATTCTCTTTTTTGTTTAGAAAAAAATGTCCAACGATAAAGTGGGGATGATCCACAATCGTTGGATTGTATCCGTTATTTTTCAGCTTCTCATTCCAAAGTGCTTTTGGGACATCAATGTGAATGCCGATACCATCTCCTTCACCATTAATGAAACCAGCTCGATGATTCATTTTGACTAGTGATTGTATACAAAGGTCAATATTTTCTTTTGTAGGAATTTTTCGTTTCTCCATAACGGAAACGATTCCACACGCATCATGTTCTGCATTTTTATAATCTCGAAATAAAGACGGTGTCCATGTATGTGTTTTATTGAGCATCCGTCAATCCCCCCTCTTATTAAAGTTAGAATAATCTTACTATTAAAGGCCTGAGCAGCCTTATATACAAGGATAGTAAGGATATAAAAGAAAAATAAAACAGATAATTATGAATAATTATACTATTAATGAGGGATTTATGAAATAGAAAAAAGGAAAAAAGAAAGATGTGCTTTCTTTTTTCCTTTTAATGACGGGATTATTTATTATCCGCTAAAGCAGCGAATGCTCGGCCTACAGCTTCGATTGTATATTCAATATCTTCTTTTGTATGTTCTGTTGTTAAGAACCATGCCTCGTATTTAGAAGGTGCTAAGTTAACGCCTTCTTGGAGCATTAGCTTGAAGAATTTACCGAACATTTCCCCGTCTGTATCTTGTGCTGCATCGTAATCTTCAATTGTATTTGTTGTGAAGTATACAGTTAAAGCACCTTTTAGACGGTTTAATGTAATATCGATATTATGTTTTGTAGCTTGCTCTAAAATTCCTTTTTCAAGCATGGCACCAAGTTCATCTAATTTCTCATAAAGTCCTTCTTGTTGAAGAACTTCTAGACAAGCAATACCAGATGCCATAGAAGCAGGATTTCCTGCCATTGTACCAGCTTGATATGCAGGTCCAAGCGGAGCAACTTGTTCCATAATTTCTTGCTTACCACCGTAAGCACCGATTGGAAGTCCGCCACCGATAACTTTACCAAGCGCTGTTAAGTCTGGTGTTACGCCAAGTAAATCTTGAGCACCACCGTACATAAAGCGGAAAGCAGTAATAACTTCATCGTAAATTACTAGTGCACCAGCTTCGTGAACAAGTTCATTCACCTTCTCAAGGAAGCCAGGTTTTGGTTCTACAATACCGAAGTTTCCAACAATTGGTTCTACAAGAATAGCTGCTACTTCATGTCCCCATTTATCTAATGCTTCTTTTAAAGTTTCTACATTATTAAATGGAACGGTAATAACTTCTTGAGCGATACTTTGTGGTACACCGGCTGAGTCAGGAGTTCCTAGTGTAGAAGGACCAGATCCAGCTGCTACAAGTACTAAATCAGAATGACCGTGGTAACAACCAGCAAATTTCATAATTTTTGTGCGGCCTGTATAAGCACGAGCAACACGGATTGTTGTCATTACAGCTTCAGTACCAGAGTTTACGAAGCGGACTTTATCTAAAGCAGGCATTGCTTCTTTTAACATTTTTGCAAATTTTACTTCTAGTGCTGTTGGTGTTCCGTAAAGTACCCCGTTTTCAGCAGCTGTTGTAATTGCTTTTGTGATGTGCGGGTGAGCATGTCCAGTAATAATAGGACCGTATGCTGCTAAATAATCGATGTATTTATTTCCGTCTACATCCCAGAAATAAGCACCTTTTCCACGTTCCATAGCAACAGGAGCGCCGCCGCCAACCGCTTTAAAAGAACGAGAAGGACTATTAACACCGCCAACGATATGTTCTAAAGCTTCTTTATGTAATGCTTCTGACTTTGTGAATTTCACTACAATTCATCTCCTTACAAAAATCTATGTATTATTCTAACATGTTTTTCGAAAAGACGTATTGTTTGTGATAGAGAAGGCAGTTGGGTAAACTATTCGTTGTGACATTTAGGAAGGGGGTCCGATTATGAAATCGGTAATTGAGGTACAAGGGTTACGTAAAGAATTTACAGCCTATTCAAGTCGTCCGGGTTTAAAGGGTGCATTTCGCGATTTATTAAATCGTAATTATAAAATAGTACCAGCAGTAAATGATGTATCCTTTACTGTAAAACAAGGTGAGATGGTTGGTTATATCGGTGAGAATGGTGCTGGTAAATCAACAACAATTAAAATGCTTACGGGGATTTTGACTCCGACATCAGGAGAGATTTTAGTAAATGGGATGAATCCACATAAGCAGAGAGAAGAATTTGCAAGAACAATTGGTGTTGTTTTCGGTCAACGCTCGCAACTTTGGTGGGATATTGCTGTACAAGAATCGTTTCGTTTATTAAAAAAAGTGTACGGTGTATCAGACGCTCAGTATAAAGAACATATGGAGCACGTAATCGAAACGTTAGATATTGGTCCCTTATTAGACAAGCCAGTTCGAAAGTTATCTCTAGGTCAAAGAATGCGTTGTGAATTAGCGGCAGCATTAATTCATAATCCACCGTTATTATTTTTAGATGAACCAACAATTGGGCTAGATGTACTTGTGAAATTGAAAATACGTGAATTTTTAAAAGAAATGAATGAACGTTATAAAACAACGATTTTATTAACAACCCATGATATTACTGATATTGAAGCATTATGTGAGCGCGTTATCATGCTAGATGAAGGAAATATTATGTATGACGGTTCTTTAAATAATCTTCGTACGCAGTGGGGAGCAGAGAAAGAAATACATTTTCAGTTTATTGCACCAGTTTCCTATCAGGATTTATCAATGGTTATGCCAGATAGTCATGTCGTTTGGTCGAAAGCGAAAGAGGAAAACACGTGGGTTGCAAAAATCCCGAATGAAGAAGTTATTATTTCAATGCTTATTTCTAAAGTAGTACAAGCTTTTCAAATTAAAGATTTAAAAATTAATGAAGTGTCTACAGAGGAAATTATTCGTAACATTTATGAAGAAGGTATTAAACATGGGTAAGTACATTGAGATGATTCGAATTCGCTTTTTAATGATGCTTGCGTATCGCACAAACTATTATAGCGGGATTCTAATTTATACGATTAATATCGGTGCGTATTATTTTTTATGGCAGGCAATTTATAGCGGAAAAGAGAACATTGAAAGTTTATCTATTTCGCAAATGACTACGTATATCGCAATTGCGTGGATGGCACGTGCCTTTTATTTTAATAATATAGATAGGGAAATTGCGATGGAGATTCAAGAAGGACGTGTAGCGGTAGAACTAATTCGTCCATATAACTATTTAGGAATGAAAGTGATGCAAGGTCTTGGTGAAGGAATATTTCGTTTTGCATTCTTTTCAATCCCGGGTATGGTTATCGTTACCTTATTATTTTCATTGCAAATTACAACGAATTTTCAAACATGGCTATATTTCTTCTTATCTTTAATATTTAGTTTTATTATTAATACACAAATTAATTTAATGACGGGAATGCTCACGTTCTTCCTATTTAATAATAGTGGAATTATGTATGCAAAACGTGTTGTTATTGATTTATTTTCAGGTCTATTATTACCAATTAGTTTTTATCCGTTATGGGCCCAAAAGGCAATGATGTTTTTACCGTTTCAGGCCATTAGTTATATTCCGAGTATGATTTTTTCAGAAGGTATACAAGGAAGTAAATTGTATGAGGCATTATTATTCCAAGTAATTTGGGCAATTGTACTTATTATTCCAATTGTACTCATGTGGAGAACGGCGAGAAAACGTCTAATTGTACAAGGGGGATGATGAGATGATATATATAAAACTATTTTTGCAATATGCAAGCCAATATATAAAAACAAAATTGGAGTATCGGGGCGATTTTATCGTTGGATTACTTTCTGATTTATCACTACAGGCTGTTAATTTAATCTTTATTCTTGTTGTGTTTGGGCATACACAAGCATTAAAAGGCTGGAATAGAGAAGAAGTAATCTTTATTTATGGTTTCTTTTTAGTGCCGTTTGCCATTTTCTCAGCCTTTTTTAACATATGGGACTTTAATGATCGTTACATTATTAAAGGAGAAATGGATCGTATATTAACGAGACCGATTCATAGCTTGTTTCAAATTATATTAGAAAGAATGGAACTTGAGTCTTTAATTGGGGCCATTACAGGAATGATTGTAATGGGATATGCAGCAGTGGAGTTACAATTATCTTTTTACTGGTATGATTTCTTCTTATTCTTACTAATGGTAGGAGGAGGCGCACTTGTATATGGAGGGATATTTGTTACGCTTGCAAGCCTTGGTTTTTGGTCGGATGCGAAAAGTTCAATTATGCCGCTAATGTATAACATAGGTAACTATGGTCGCTATCCGGTTAATATTTATAATCGTGTGATTCGCTTCATTTTAACATTTGTTTTACCATTTGCGTTTGTCGGAGTGTATCCAGCAGCATACTTTTTAAGGAAAACAGAGTGGAATAGCTATGCATTTGCAACACCACTCGTTGGTGTTATCTGTTTTACGATTGCAATCACTCTTTGGAATCAAGGGGTAAAAAGGTACCGTGGTGCTGGGAATTAATTATAGAATCTTGTTTGTTTCTAAGGGATAAATCCAATGGCTTTCTCATACATATAAAATGAGGTGGAGGACATGTTATGGGGATTTATTCTATTAATTGCAGCAATTGCTATTTTGAGAAGTGTCCAATTGTTATGGAGTTCCTATTCAGATTCAACGCGTTTTTTTTCGCTGTATAATCTAGCCACATTATTTTTGATTTATACAACTGTACTAATTGCGTTTGGATTAAGTTATGTTGTATTAGAAGAAATGGGTTTTGCAGTTTTGAAAGAGGATGGAGAAAGTTTGAACGCTCACTCTTTTCAACTCGTTGAAATTTGTTTATATTTTAGCGCAGTTACTTTATTGTCTGTTGGATATGGTGATATATCTCCGATTGGAATTGGGCGGTGGATTGCAATTGGAGAAGCGCTAATTGGATATACATTACCGTTTGCTTTCGTGATGAGGTCTGTAATAGACAATGAAAAATAAGATAGCATTTGTTATAGTAAAAGAAAAGAATAGGAGTGATAACAATGGTTACAGTAGGAGAAATGGCACCGGAATTTACATTAGAGGGAAGTAACGGGGAACAAGTTCGCTTAGCTGATTTTCGTGGGAAAAATGTAGTTCTATATTTTTATCCGAAAGATATGACTCCAGGGTGTACAACTGAAGCGTGTGATTTCCGTGATGCTTATGGATTATTTCAAGAGAAGGACACGGTTATTTTTGGAGTGAGTCCGGATCCGGCAAATAGACATTTGAAATTCATTGAGAAGCATGAACTTCCATTTACACTTTTAGTAGACGAGGATCATAAAGTAGCAGAATTATACGATGTTTGGAAATTGAAAAAGAACTTTGGGAAAGAGTACATGGGAATTGAGCGCTCTACATTCCTTATTAATAAAGCCGGTGAGCTTGTAAAAGAGTGGCGTAAAGTGAAAGTGAAGGGACATATTGAAGATGTTCTTTCTTATATAAAATAAATCCATTGTGGAGATAAAATATATAGAAGTAAGGCGAGTGTCTATACATATTTTATTGTCTTACATAAAGTGAAGTGTAGGGCATACCTCCTCAGATGATAGTATTCCAAGTGCGATTATGTCGCACTTTTTTTCTATGTAATTGTATAAAAAATGGGGAAAGATACATAAGAATAAGGCTATATACAAAAATAAACCACATACTTATAGTAGAAATATTGACGATTTATAAGAAAAGGAGTACACTCTTTATAAGAATTATAAAATAATAATCCGTATAGAATCGGGGTGCATGACGGTGGTCAAAGAAGAATTAAAAGAAGCGCTAGAAATGCTGAAAAATACGGGTGTACGCATTACTCCACAGCGTCATGCTATTTTAGAGTACCTTGTGGAATCAATGACGCACCCAACAGCGGATGACATTTATAAAGCATTAGAAGGTAAGTTTCCAAATATGAGTGTTGCAACTGTCTATAATAACTTACGTGTATTTAAAGAGGTTGGACTTGTAAAGGAATTAACTTATGGAGACGCTTCAAGTAGATTTGATTATGTTACAAGTCAACATTATCATGTGATTTGTGAAAAATGTGGTAAGATTGTTGATTTTCCTTATGGAGGTTTGGAACAACTTGAAGAGGAAGCTGCAAAAACGACAGGCTTCGTTATTAATAGTCATCGCTTAGAAATTTATGGCGTTTGTCCAGAGTGTCATAAGGCGTAATATATAATAAAGAAAGAGGCTGACGGCTTTACGTTAGCCTCTTTCTTTATTATATATGGGAATTACGTTAGGTTCAGAAGGATTTAAAATGTGAAGTGAAGAACCTAACTTAATTAAGGACAAATCTAAAAGGTGATTTCTTGGTTAAGAAATCACCTTTTTAATGAGTTGAAACTTCTTTAGTTTTGTAAGGCTGTATTTTCCTCGCTGTACCCATATATACCTATGATTTATAGCTTTTCTTATTGTATTTCTCATCAAATTCTTTTCCTTCTAGATTCCGATCCATTGTTAAAGGTTGATTGCAATGCATACATGCGTCGACACGACCGAGCATTTTTGTTGGCTTATCGCAGCTTGGACAAATAATTTGGATAGTCTTAGTAGATAACATACCAATCCAAAAGTAAACGACAGTACTAGCGATAACAGCTAAAAAGCCAACCATCATAAATGTTGTCATAATAATAATGTTTTCGCGGAAAAAGACACCTAAGTATGCAATGAAGAGACCGATGAATACTAAACTTAATGCGAAGGTTCGGATTTTATTGATTTTGTTCGAATATTTAATGCCCATTCTCACCACACTCCTATAATAATAATATAACATAAAATTTAGAATTTTCACTCGTTAAGAAGCGTGTAAAGTGATAAGATATGAAATGCTAAGTGTGATGAAGAATGAAGGGAGGCTATAATAATTTTTAGAACATGTTTTTAAAGTTTTAACGGGATGTGAAATTTTTTTATAAAAAGTATTGACCCTGTATGTACTGCATGATATATTAATAACCGTCGCTGATGCAGAAACGCAGAAAACGACAAAA
>NZ_BTRL01000004.1:0-792 GCF_054771475.1 Bacillus sp. MN7755 | reverse complement strand
GATTCATATCCGGCTACTGGCTGTTCTTTCACTTCATACTTGTACGCTACTCCGTTTGCATCGTATGCTTGGAGTTTTTCAAACGTGTACTTCCAATTTGTTGCCGCTGTTACTTCCTTTGTATCTACTACTTTACCGTTTTGTAAAAGATCCACCTTGATCATTTCCGGACGATCTTTCGCGTTATCGTCTTTCCATGTTTTCGTTCCTTCTACTTTTGTTTCGCCTACTTTTGTATTTGTGATGTCAGTACCACTTACTTTGGATTCATATCCGGCTACTGCTTGTTCCTTCACTTCATACTTGTATGCTACTCCGTTTGCATCGTATGCTGCTAAATCTTTGAATTCATATTTCCAATCTGCTGCTTTGCTTACTTCTTGCGTCGCGATCACTGTACCATTTTGTAAAAGGTCTACTTGAATCATTTCTGGACGATCTGTTGCGTTATCGTCGTTCCATGTCTTCGTTCCTTCTACTTTTGTTTGACCTACTTTTGTATTTGTGATATCAGTACCACTTACTTTAGATTCATATCCTGGTACTGGCTGTTCTTTCACTGTATACTCGTAAGCCTTTCCTTCCGCATCATATGCTTCTAGATCTGAGAATATATATTTCCAACCCATTACTGCTAGTACGTCGTGTGTTTGAATCACATTCCCGTTTTGTAGTAAGTCTACTTTGATTATTGTCGGACGGTCTGTTGCATTTCCGTCGTTCCATGTCTTCGTTCCTTCTACTTTTGTTTTGCCTACTTTTGTATTTGTGATATCAGTACCATTTACTTTG